>CAJOFW010000351.1 GCA_905234005.1 uncultured Oscillospiraceae bacterium | reverse complement strand
TTCGTCTTCGTCCTCCTCGACGTGCGCGGGGGTATCGCTCGAATCGTTGATGTCCTTGACGGACTTGTCCACGGTGGGGACGGACGCCTTCTCGGTCACGTCGACGTCCGCGACGACCTCGAGGATGAAGCGGGTGTACGCGCCTTCATCGCCGGAGGGAGCGGCGGTGTCCTGCACGAGGTAGTAGCCGGCGGCAAGACCGGTGATCGTGTTGTTCTCGCTGTTGAAGGTGCCGGAGGTCGTGTTCGTCAGGACGGAGGCCAGCGCCGCCGCGACGGCCTGCTCTTTGTCGCTGTCGCCGGCAGTCGTCCCGACGGACGCCATGGCCTCGGCAAACTGTGTCGGGGTGGACCCGGCGGTCAGGCCGCTGATGCCGTCGATCGCGTTCAGCGCCGTGGCGAGGTCGCCGAGCAGCCCTGTATTAACACCTGTGCCCCATGTGAGGTTCGACAGCGTCTTGCTCGTGACGGTGGTGGTCGATCCATCCGTCGTCTGCTCGATCAGCAGGTCGCCGGCGAAGATCTGATACGCGCCGTAGGTGTGCGCGGCGGTATCGGATTCGTGCTGCGTGATCGTGATGGTATAGTTCTCGCTGGCCGACGCGGTCGTGGTTGTGGTCGTTTCTGTTGGTCGTCTGCGTGATGGTGTCGGCCAGCGCGCCTGTGCCCAGGGCGAGCGCCAGGGTGAGCGCCAGAATCAGCGCCAGAAGCTTCTTCGCGTAGTTCATGATGAATCGTGTCTCCTTTTTTAATTGTATTGTTGTGGTTCGCGTATATGATCATGACCGTGCGCATCGGTCGTGGATCCGTAATGATCTTCTATCCGTAAATTTAAGCTTGTTAGCTCAATAACTTAAACGTTATCGCAATCACAGCTTTATTAACTCCCGACCTCTTTTGATATCTCGGGAGCAGGATGATGGTTATGCGATATCGCAAAAACTTAAACGTTATCGGAGCTTGAACGAATGAACTCCCGACAGCTTGGAATGACTTCGGGAGCGGGTCGAAAGCACTTTTGATGCACGCTCATCACCGTCGGCGCGGTTTTTCCCCTCGGATATGATTTCTGCGTGATCTACGGATGGATATCGCTTATTGTTTATCGTTGTCTCGGTCAAATGGCCCGTGCGGTGAACCGCATCGCGGCCATGACAAAAGTATAAACCCGCCGAAAATGTTTGTCAATCCCTCAAATGTGAATAATTTGTATCGAAATTGCAACGTTTTTTTGAGAAAACAGCCTGTTTTGTTCATATAATCTTTGTCAAAATATTATTCTGGCAACATCATTATTCGTCTGTTAATTCACAGATTCATCCCCGTATTCATCGTTTATCGGATGACAATACATAATCACATTCCTCACGTAACTATTCAGAGCCCCCGTTGCCTCGCTGTCATTTTTGCCGGAAACCGCGCTTTTCGGCAAAAATACCTTCAGGCGAGCCTCTCGCGCCGACCAAGCCCGGCAAGGCCGGGTGCGATAAGCGCGAGTCCCCGCTTGCGAAACACAGGTTTTGCAAAGCAGACGGTTTTCGTCGTATGAAATCGTATGAATATGTTGTTCTACCCCTCAGGCAAGTGTATCACGCAGAAACGCGATCTCCTCGCCCGTCATGCGCCGCCACTTCCCCGGCGGCAGGTCGCCGAGCGTGACAGGCCCCTCCGCGATGCGGATAAGGCGGCGCACGGCGAGGCCGCACTGCGCGCACATGCGGCGTATCTGGCGGTTTTTCCCCTCGTGGATCGTGATCTGCAGCTCGGCGCCGGCGCCCTTGCGTTCGATGAGCATCACGGCGGGGCGGCTGATCGGCTCGCCCTCCAGCTCGTCCATACGGCGCAGCCGCTCGATCGACGCGTGTATATCCGCCCCCTGGACGAACACCGTGTACACCTTGTCGACCTCGTGCCGGGGGTGCATGAGCGCGTTCGCGGCCGCGCCGTCGTCGGTCAGGATGAGAAGGCCCTCGGAGTCCATATCGAGCCGCCCGACCGGGTACAGCCGTCCGCCGGCGTCCTGCGTCAGCTCGGCGACCGTGGGCCGGCCCCGGTCGTCACGCATCGTCGTCACATAGCCTCGCGGCTTGTTCAGCACGATGTACCGCCGCCG
>CAJOFW010000350.1 GCA_905234005.1 uncultured Oscillospiraceae bacterium | reverse complement strand
GGCGCCGTTCACGACGGAGCCCGCCTCCACCGTAAGGCTGATGAGCTGGCTTTCATCGGTCACGTTCCAGACGGAGCCGTTTGCCAGGGCCAGGATGCTGCCCTGGGTCTCGCGGTTATAGCTGTCCTCGCCGAGGATCCACAGGCAGCGGTCCGCCGCCTTGCACTCATCGGTCCAGGCCGCATCCCAGGTATCCGCGTCCCAGGTGTACAGCGCGCCGGTCCAGACAGTGTTGTCCAGGTTAACGGTCATTTTTCGCTGGTAATCGAAGTCCTTGATGTCGCCGGAGATCTCGGAGTTTGCGATATTCGCCACGGCGCCGTAGATCTTGCCGGAATCCTGGGCGGCCTTGACCCAGCGTCCGTGGTTGTCGGAGTTCACGGCGGACATGAGGATGGTGCCCCTGCCCTCGGAGGTCCCGTTCTCACACAGGAAGGTCACGTCGTCCAGGTCGATGTTGGCGCTGGTGGACTTTACGAGGATCGCCGCGCCGCGGATGAAGTCGATGTACTCGCCCACGGAGACGTCGTATTTCGCGCTGTAATCCTGATAGTCAGGCTCCCAGACGGAGCCGTCATAAAACTCGTTCTGCTGCCAGTACGTATCAGTCCACGCCCCTGGCCTCGAAGGTGCTGGCGGTGGTATTGCCGTTGTCGCCCGCGCCCATCTCGTCGGGGGAGTGGATCATGATGCCCGTGCGGTTGGCCAGCACCAGGCCGCGGACGCCCGCGGCCGGCTCCGTGGTCCTCTGCATGGAGAGCAGCTCGTCCCCCGCATAATCTGTGCTGTACAGATGCACCTCACCGCCGCCGGCGATGATCGCGCCCATCTCCGCGCCCATGAGGGACGTGCCGTACATATAGTCATAGCAGCCGTTGTCGGCATAGACGCCGTAGCCGCCGTTGACCGCACGGGCCGTGGAGTTGTAGGAATAGAATTCCACGCCGCGCCCCGCGTCGGTGGACATGGCCGCCCAGCCCTCGGTCTCGACATAAGAGTCGAAATAGTAGGTGTGGGACGTGCCGATGGACATATTCGCGCGGGCATAGCCGTAAACGAGCAGGCCGCCGTTGGACGATATTGGAGGTATAGCCTCCCGCGTCCTCACCGAGCTGGATGATGCTGGAGTTTTCCACCACGAGGTTTCCTGCGCTGGCATAGGCCGTGTAGTTTCCGCCGACGCCGCCCCGGCCGTCCTCGGTCAGAAGGGAGTCCACGATATACAGCGTGCCGCCGGTCGTTCCGGCCACATAGCCGCCCGCATTGCCGGAGATCGGGCCCTCCACGAGCTTTGTGATGTTCGCGTCCTTCAGGATGACGGTGCCGTCCGTGACGGACACGCCGTTCGCGGTAAAGTCGTGGATCGCCATTTCGAGGCCGTCGATGGTGATCGCGCCGTCCGCCTCGGTGACGGTCGGCTCCTTGCTGACGGTGTACACGGCCTCGTCCGCGTCGAGCTGCGTCAGCGCGCCGTCAAAGGTGTACACGCTGGCCGCGGGCTCGCCGGAGGAGGCCTCCCCGGAGCCCATGGACAGGGAGCTGCCGCCCTGATAGTCGTCCGACGCCGCCAGGGCGGGAAGCGCCAGCGTCAGGCACAGGCAGAGGGACAGCAGGATGGATAACAGCTTTCTCATGTGTATCGTTCCTTTCTGTGAATCGTGAGTTTCAATATTCCTGAACAAATTGTAATATACCCGCCGCGCGATGGCAAGGTTTTTTTAGGAGGCTTCCCCGGAAGCGCCCCCGGACGCCTCGCCCGAGCCGGAGGAAACCGCCTCCTCCAGCTCATAGAAGCCGTATTCACCCGCCGGGAGCACGTTTTCCGAGGCTGTGATCGTAATGGTGCCGTCCTCGTTCTCGGTAAGCTCGCCGTAAACGGCCGCGCCGGGTTCGATCACGAGCTTGCTGATCGTGCTCGTATCGGCAACACGCCATTCGCTGCCGTCCGCCACATCGATCTCGATGTTGGCAAAGCCGTTCACGAAGTCCTTGTAAACCACATGGCCGAAGACCCAATACTCCGTCTGCCCGTATTC
>CAJOFW010000349.1:1763-3362 GCA_905234005.1 uncultured Oscillospiraceae bacterium | reverse complement strand
CCTGAACAAGGCAGACATGGTAGATGACGCGGAACTGATCGAGCTGGTAGAAATGGAAGTTCGTGACCTGCTGAGCAGCTACGAATTCCCCGGCGATGACATTCCCATCGTGGTAGGTTCCGCCCTGAAAGCCCTGGAAGGCGACAAGAGCGAAATCGGTGAAGGCAGCATCCTGAAGCTGATGGAAGAAGTAGACAACTACATTCCGACTCCGGAACGCCCGACTGACAAACCGTTCCTGATGCCTGTAGAAGACGTATTCACCATCACCGGCCGCGGCACCGTTGCTACCGGTAGAGTTGAGAGAGGTCAGATCAAGACTTCTGAGGAAGTTGAGATCGTTGGTCTTAAGGAAGAGAAGCGCAAGGTCGTCGTTACAGGTCTTGAGATGTTCAGAAAGACTCTGGACTATGCTGAGGCCGGCGACAACGTAGGCGTTCTGCTCCGCGGCGTTCAGAGAACCGAGATCGAAAGAGGTCAGGTTCTTGCTAAGCCCAACACCATTCATCCCCACACCAAGTTCCGCGGTCAGGTTTACGTTCTGACCAAGGACGAGGGCGGTCGTCACACCCCCTTCTTCAACAACTATCGTCCCCAGTTCTATTTCCGCACCACCGACGTGACCGGCGTCATCACCCTGCCCGACGGCGTCGAGATGTGCATGCCCGGCGATAACGTCGACATGAAGGTCGAGCTGATCACCCCGATCGCCATCGAGGAGGGCCTCCGCTTCGCTATCCGCGAGGGCGGCCGTACCGTCGGCTCCGGCGTCGTCATCGCCATCGAGGAGTAATCCTCTCCCCTGCTACAAAAATACCCGCAGCGCCGCTGCGGGTATTTTCATTTTGTAACCGTTCATACTGTTCTCAAGCTCTGTTTCGTTACCGGGCGCAAAGCCTTGGAATTGCTGCCTTTTCGAGCGAATACAAAGTTCTTTTTGATACTTTTTCTTTCAAGAAAAAGTATGTCATTTCAGCACGCCCACCATGAAGCCGTTCAGGCTTGTGGAGTGTACGTCGCCGGCGATGACGCGGTTTTTGTAGAGGTAGAGATCGGCCGTCACCGTCTGCGTGTCGTCCGGGTAGTTCGTCACCGTGTACGTGTACAGCGTACAGTCCTCCCCCCTGTACGGCGCAAGATCAAAGCCCTGCTGGCGCTGCAGCTCGTTGTAGTTCTCGTAAACGACCGAGAATGTCTCCGGGATGTGGATCACCTGCGCCTGCTCGCTGGCGGCGTCGACCTCCCAGCCGCACGAGCGCAGAAATTCCGCCCGCTCCTCCGTCGTATCGAGCGACGCCGACACAAGAAGCTTAAAGCCCCCTGCGCGGCCGACGGCCACAAGCCCGATGAGAACCGCCGCCGCCGCGATCGCCAGCAGAAACGTCCGTGTCCTTGGTGCGGATAACCATGCCTTCATGGTGCCATTCTATTCTATCTCAGCGAGGGTTATGCCATGCGCTCCGAACGCCTCGATAAGCTTCTCTGCGCCTCCGGTCTCTATACCCGGTCGGAAGCCCGTGCGCTCATCGCGTCCGGCCGCGTGACCGTGGACGGCGCCGCCGTCCGCAAACCGGAGACACAGATCGACCGCACATCGTC
>CAJOFW010000349.1:0-1644 GCA_905234005.1 uncultured Oscillospiraceae bacterium | reverse complement strand
GGCGTGGGCTGCGTCGGCCGCCTCGACGCGGACGTGACCGGCCTTCTGCTCCTGACCGACGACGGCGCCTACATCCACCGCGTCACATCCCCCCGCTCGGAGATTGCGAAGACCTACGCCGTAACGCTCGACGGCCCCGTCACCGACGCGGACGTTCGGGCGCTGGCGGAGGGCGTCACCCTGCGTGACGGTACGGTCTACCGACCCGCCGTGCTTGCGCCGCTGGCGGGAAGCACCGCACTCGTCACCGTGACCGAGGGAAAATACCACGAGGTCAAAAACCTGATGGCCGTGATCGGCCGCCGCGTCCTCGCCATGCGCCGCGAATCCATCGGCCGCCTTCGCCTCGATCCGTCCCTTCCGCCCGGCGGCTTCCGCCGCCTCACCGACACGGAGCGTGATCTCGTGTTTTAACATTTTGATTAAGACACACCCCCCGTTTTGTGCACATTGGGCACTGAAATGGCGATTTCATGAAATTCCCTGCATTTTTTTGTGCGATTTCTATTGAAAAACCACAAGAAATGTTTTACAATAGAAACATACAAAAAGTGGGAGTTGAGCGAACATGTCAAGTCGTATATTCCAGGGTGTGATCCTCCAGATGAAGGGCGCTACCAAGCGCCTGTTCGGCGTGACGGACGACCAGGGCAACGTCATCGCGTCAAGCGATCTCTCCAGCAGCGCCGCATCCGAGGCAGGCGGCGAGCTCTTCGCCGCCGATGGCCGCACCTGCCGTGTAATCGGCTCCGGCGGACGCGGCTCCTACACGGTATTTGTCGAGGGCACGGACGAGCACGCCCGCAGCGTGTGCATTCTCGCCTCCGTCGCGCTGAAGGAGGCCAAGTCCGGCTACGACGACAAGCACGACGCCGCCACCTTCGTCAAGAACATCATCTCGGACAACATCCTGCCCGGCGACGTCTACGTCCGGGCCAAGGAGCTTCGCTTCGCGGCCGATACGCCCCGGGCCGTGTTCATTGTCCAGCAGTCCGGCCCGGCCGATGTGGCGGTTCTCGATTACCTCCAGAACCTCTACCCCGCTCAGGACAGGGACTTCGTCCTCTCCATGAGCGAGACCGACATCGCCGTCATCCGTGAGCTGCCGCCCGACTTCGATGAGGGCGAGCTGAAGGAGATGGCCGAGACCATGCAGCAGAGCATCGAGAAGGACGTCGGCATCCCGTGCGTCATCGGCGTCGGGTCGGTCGTGACGCACCTGCGGGAGCTTGCCGACCGCTACAAGGAGGCGAAGACCGCCATCGAAGTCGGCAAGGTCTTCGACACCGAGAGCACCGTCGTGTGCTACGAGAGCCTCGGCATCGGACGCCTCATCTACCAGCTCCCGACGACGCTGTGCGAGATGTTCCTCGCCGAGGTCTTCAAAAAAAGCCCCATTGAAGCCCTCGATCAGGAGACGCTTTACACCATCAACAAGTTCTTCGAGAACAATCTCAACGTCTCCGAGACGAGCCGCAAGCTGTTCGTACACCGCAACACGCTCGTCTACCGCCTCGAGAAAATCAAAAAGCTCACCGGCCTCGACCTGCGCGAGTTCGACCACGCCATCGTGTTCAAGGTCGCGCTCATGGTCAAGCGCTACCTCGACACGCAGAGCATCCGCTACTAATACTGTTCTCAAAT
>CAJOFW010000348.1:2547-3782 GCA_905234005.1 uncultured Oscillospiraceae bacterium | reverse complement strand
CGACTTCGGGAAATACGAGAGCCTGCGCTATCACGGCATTCCCGTTTCGTCGCTGCTGGATGGCTACAACTCCTGCATGGTGCAGCCGAACCCCGGCTTTGCGGGCGAGCTGAACTATCTGGCAAACGAGCTCCTCAAGCTGGGTGTCACCGATCTCAAGCAGCCCTTCCCGGCGGAGACTGTCACGCTGGACGGAGCGGACATCACGCCCATGGTGAAGGAGGCGTGGGACTTCCTGATTGAACATTCCTTTGCCCTGTGATAAGATAAGAAACGGAAGTTACCGAACGAGGAGGACAAATCATGCGGCTCACGGGGAAAGAGGATCTGCGGGTGCAGAAGACCATCACGGCCATCAAGGAGGCTTTTGAGGCTCTCATCTGCGAGAAGGACTTCGCCGACATCACAGTGACGGAGCTGTGCGCCCGCTCGAAGATCAACAAAAAAACCTTCTATCACTATTATCCATCCCTGGACGATCTTCTGGTGGAGCTGCAGATGGAGCTGTCCTCCGACTATGTGGAGCTCGTCAGGGATTTCCGGCTTCCGGAGGATTCGGCAAAGGTCAACCGTGTGTTCTTTGAATACTCTGCGGCCCAGGGACTTGCCTACGAGAAGATCACCTGCTCCACCCAGGAGATGATCGACCGGGTGACGGAGCACACCTGGGGGCGGTCGGAGGCGTTCCGGGCGCTCGGCGAGGCGGAGCAGGCCATGGTGCTGAGCTTCGTCAGCTCCGTCAGCGTGGGGTGCTATCGCCAGTGGGTCGCAGACGGAAAAACCATGCCTCTGGAGGAGGTCATCCGCCTTTCCACTGCGCTTCTCTGCGGCGGACTGGACGGGTTTTTCCAAACGAATGATGAAAAATAGGAAACGTTTTTGCCGAAACCGTTACCTAAGTAACGGATCTTGAAATATCGACCATTGCGGGGCTTCGGCCCCGCTTTTATAATGCGGTTAGGAAACGATAGTGGATAAAACCTATACAGGAGGAAAAGAACATGATCTTTGATCGGAACGAGAAGAAGGAAGTCATCGCCCTGCTTGGCGCGGGCTGCATGGGTTCGGCCATTGCGCGGCGGATCGCGGCGGGCCGGACGATCCTGCTGGGCGACATCAGCGAGAAAAACCTGGAGCAGGCGGCTCATGATTTCCGTTATAACGGCTATGACGTGGAGACCTTTATTGTAAACGCCATGGAAAAGGAATCCGTGGAGGCCTTCGCCCGGAAGGCG
>CAJOFW010000348.1:0-2531 GCA_905234005.1 uncultured Oscillospiraceae bacterium | reverse complement strand
GGCGCTTCCCCCAGTCAGGCAAGCCCCGAACATATTCTGGCGCTGGACATGGTGGGCACCGGCTACGCGCTGGACGCCTTCGGCCGGATCATGGCCCCCGGCGGCGCGGGCCTTGTGGTGGCGAGCCAGACCGGATATATGTACCCTATCCCCAACGACATCGAGCTTCAGATCCTGCAGACGCCCACCGAGAAGCTCATGGATATCCCCTTTATCCGCGAGACCGCCATGGAGCGCTCCGGCATCGCCTATATGATCGCGAAGCGCATCAATCATCTCCAGGCCCAGAAGGCCGCGGCCACCACCTGGCGGGAGCGCCGGGCCCGGATCAACACCATCAGCCCCGGCGTCATCGTGACGCCCCTGGCCTACGACGAGTTTGCCGCCGCCGGGGAGAACTACCAGCAGATGATCGACGCCTCCGCCGCCATGCGCACCGGAACGGCGGACGAGATCGCGGAGGCTGGCGCGTGAGCACGCGGGCTTCATCACCGGCACGGACCTTCTCATCGACGGCGGTGTGATCGCCGCCATCCGTACCGGCATGTATAAGCTGCATTGAGGTAAGAGCATGAAGACAAGGCTTTTAGGCAATATCGAGGTCTCCGAGATCGGCATGGGCTGCATGGCGTTTTCCCACGGCTACGGGAAGATCCCGCCGGAGGAGTACAGCGTGGAGGCCATCCGAAACGCCCAGCGCCACGGCTGTACCCTGTTTGACACGGCGGAGGTGTACAGCCCCGGCCTTGCCGGGATCGGGCACAATGAGCGCATCGTCGGCAAGGCGCTGGAGCCTGTCCGGGACGACGTGGTGATCGCCACGAAGTTCTTTCTGGACCGTTCGGAGGTCCGGCGCGGCTCAGTGTATGACGCCGTGCGGGCACATTTGGAGGCGTCCATGGAGCGGCTGCGGACAGACCGGGTCGATCTCTACTATCTCCACCGCACCAGCGGCGGGGTCCGGCTGGAGGACATCGCTGAGGCCATGGGGCGGCTCATGGACGACGGGTTCATCCGGGGCTGGGGCCTGTCCCAGGTGGATGTGGACGTGATCGACCGGGCGCATAGAGTCACGCCGCTGTCCGCCGTGCAGAATATCTATTCCATGGTGGAGCGGGATGTGGAAAAGGCGGTCATCCCGTACTGTCTGGAGAACCACATCGGTCTTGTCCCGTTTTCCCCCATCGCCAGCGGTCTTTTATCCGGCAGGATCACGACGGAGACGAAGTTCGAGACCTACGACGATGTGCGGACCTGGGTGCCCCAGCTTTCCAGAGCGAACATCCGGGGCAACCAGCCGATCATCGACCTTTTGGGGGACTACGCCGAAAAGAAGCACGCTGCCCGCGCGCAGATCTCCCTTGCGTGGATGCTGCACAAATACCCGAACGTGGTGCCCATCCCCGGCTCCAAGAACAAGGAGCGGATCATGGAAAACCTGGACGCCGCCGAGGTCGAGTTGACCGACGAGGAATTCTCCGCGCTGGATGAGGCGCTGAACACGGGCACCGGGGCTTTACGCGGTAACGGGGCATGGCAAAAACCGAGAACATCATGGGAACGATGCCGGAGGGGCGGCTTCTGTTCAAGCTCGCTCTGCCGATGATCCTGTCGGTGCTGGTGTCCTCCCTGTACAATATCGTGGACAGCATTTTCGTCGGGCGCATCGGCCCGGGCGCGCTGACGGCCATCTCCTTGGGCGCGCCCGCGTCCTCCCTGATGGTGGAGCTGTCCTTCGGCGTGGCCATCGGTGTGAACGCGCTGCTGTCCAAAAAGCTGGGCGAAAAAGACGCCGAAGGCGTCAGCAAGGCGGCGGGTCAGGGCTTTCTTCTGATCGGCGGGGTGTACCTCATCTTTCTGCTGTTCGGGCTGTTCGGCGTGCGGGCGTTTTACCGCATCCAGGAGATCATCGATCTGGGGATGCAGTACACCACCATCGTGACGACCTGCTCCTTCGGGCTGATGCTCCAGTCGTTGGTGGAGAGGCTTCTTTCCTCCACCGGGCGGACAAACGGCTCCATGGCGGTGCTCATGTCCGGCGCGGTCACGAACATCATCCTCGATCCCATCCTGATCTTCGGGTACTTTGGCCTGCCCGCCATGGGCATGCGGGGCGCGGCCATCGCCACGGTGATCGGTCAGTGCGTCGCGGGCGGCGTGGGGCTATGGCTCAATCTGCGAAAGAACCCCGATATCCGGTTCTGCGCCGGCGCGTTCCGGCCGGACGGCGCCATGATCAAGGCGATCCTTGTCATCGCGATCCCCACCACGCTGACCTATTCCATCACCTCCGTGCTGACCTTCGGCATGAACCAGGTGCTGGTGGGCCTGTCCCTCGCCGCTCCCGCGGTGTATATCATCTACAACCGGGTACGCAGCTTTGTGGCCCTTCCCGTGTGGGGGATCCGCAACACCATCGTCTCGGTGGTGGCCTACAACATGGGCGCAGGGTACAAGGCCCGGGTCCGGAAGCTCATCCGCATCGCCATGACCGCCAGCGCGGTCATCATGGTGATCGGCACGGTGCTGTA
>CAJOFW010000347.1 GCA_905234005.1 uncultured Oscillospiraceae bacterium | reverse complement strand
CTCCCTGTTCTATTATAATAATCTTTTTGTGTTGGTTTTTCAAATCAAATGTGCCCGTTTTGCGCGAATTGACCGCATTTTGTAGGATGTGGCAAGAATCCGGATGTTGAATTGGATAGAATTCACAAAATTGACGGAGGCCCTCTCCCGGGCGGCCAGACGGACGGTCAGGGGCGTGCGTTGGGAGATTTCGGCAATCCTGCAGGTTCGGAATTTGTTGTGAAAAAAACGTTGTTTATTGGCGGGCGGTCTGCTATAATTATAGGATGGAATCGGGAAAACCGCGTCTGTGCGCCCGGTGAAATACGGGCGACGGGTTGACAATTGTAGTCTGCGAGCGTATAATAGCCCCGCGGAGACTTCCGGAGTATGGAAGTTTTGTGCAGCGGGTCGGCGCGGAGCGCGAAAGCCGCGCCGCCGGCAACTACGGAAAAGGGAAAGGAAGCTGTCTCCATGCGAAGAAATAACCGACTGCTCACGATTCTTCTGGCGTTTGCGCTGTGCCTCGGTCTTCTGACCGGCGGTGTGCTCGCCGACGAGGGCGAGGCCGTCCTCGATATCTATGACGAAGCGCCGCTGTCCGCGGACGGGGAGGCCGTCGTCGACGTGCCCGCCGACGAACCGGAGGCCGCCCCGGACGGCGCGACCGGCGAGAACGAGCTGCCGATCATCATCGACGACCCCGTGTACGATGAGACGGAGCTGGACGCGCCGGCGCTCGTCAGCGTGACGAACACAAACGGCGGCGTGAAGCTCACATGGAAGGCGGTCGAAGGCGCGGCGGGGTACCGCGTCCTGCGCAGAACCGGCGGCGGGGAATGGTCGGTGCTCACGAGCACGGCGGCGACGACCGTCACGAATAAGAAAAACGTCGTCTCCGGCACGGCGTACACCTACACCGTCTGCTGCCTCGACGCGGACGGCGGCGTGATCAGCGGCTATGACCCGAACGGCCTTACGATCACCTATGTCGCCGCGCCGAAGCTTCTCGGGGCGTGAAGCTCACATGGGAGCCGGTCGCGGGCGCGGCGCAGTACCACGTCCTGCGCAAAGCCGTCGGCGCGTCCAAATGGAGCACGGTCACGAACACGACCGCCACGAGCGTGACGAACAGGAAAAACATCACCTCCGGCAGGACGTATGTCTACACCGTGCGGTGCATGGACAAAAACGGCAACATGATCAGCGCGTTCGACCCGAACGGCCTTACGATCACGTATTACGCCGCGCCGAAGCTTGTCAGCGCCGCGAACGCAAACGGCGGGCGTGAAGCTCACATGGGAGCCGGTCGCGGGCGCGGCGCAGTACCACGTCCTGCGCAAAGCCGTCGGCGCGTCCAAATGGAGCACGGTCACGAACACGGCCGCCACGAGCGTGACGAACAGGAAAAGCATCGCCTCCGGCACGACGTATGTCTACACCGTGCGGTGCATGGACAAAAACGGCAGCATGATCAGCTCGTTCGACCCGAACGGCCTTTCGATCAAGTATCTTGCCGCCCCGACGCTCAAATCGGCCGCCGCCTCGGACGGCGCGATCACGACGACGTGGAGCCGCGTCGGCGGCGCGGAGAGCTATACCGTCTTCCGCAAGAACATGGGCGGCTCGTGGAAGAAGCTCGGCGTCACGGCGGACACGTCCTATACACGGCATACCTCTACACCGTCCGCGCCTATTCCGGCGACACGCGCTCGGCCTGCGATACGACCGGGCTCATCCAGGCCGCGTGGAGCGATACGTCCCTTCTCACATACTACGGCCCGGATTCGTCCCGCCCGACGTACATAGACGGCGAGATGTATCTGATCACGCAGACAGGCGCCCTTCTGAAGAACCGCACGGTCACGCTGCTGGATAAGACGTGGAGCGTCGACAAAAACGGCGTCATCACCGGCTACGTCACGGACGTGATGCGCACGGCGGCGGAACGGCTCGACAGCATCGGCTGGAACCTGAAGGCCGCGTTCAACTACTGCGTCGGCTACACCTACTACGGCCGCTGGATGCGCGCGCCGGACGGCGAAGTCCATTCGACCTGGTACGCCGATTACGGCTTCACGAACCACAAGGGCAACTGCTACGTCATGAACGCGAGCCTTTACCAGTTCGAGCGCGTGATGGGCTTTGACTGCTACTTCATCGAGGGCTACGTCAAGTCGTCCTCCACCTACAACGCCCCGCACG
>CAJOFW010000346.1:993-2101 GCA_905234005.1 uncultured Oscillospiraceae bacterium | reverse complement strand
GATGAGGACACTCCACCTTGTCTGCGCCGACACGATCGCCGCGTCAAATCGACGCACGACAAGCACGTACAGCAAAAACGGCGCAAACAGCAGGAAAAGGCACAAAAGCCCCGACGGGCTGCATACCATGTGCAGCACGTCCCCTGCAAACCCGCCGGCGGCGTCGGCTGCGCCGGACAGGATGGTTTTCGGGTCGTAGTGGACGTGAAATTCACGGTAGACAAAATATGCCACGGCGTACACGACCGCCAGCAGCAGGAGCATCGCCGCCGTCACGGCCCGGTTGACACGGGCACGCTTCGACGCGGTGCAGACAAGGCCGACGGCGCAGCCGTAGCAGAGGCTGAACAGCGCTGTGACCGCCCAGGACGCCGCCGTGTTCCGCGACGCCGTCATGAGGCGGAGAACAAGCTCCATATAGGCGATGGGAAGCGCCATAAAGAGCGCCGGGGCGAATTCTCCCGCGCCGGTGCGCACATGCTTCGGTTTGTTGACGCTTTTCACCAGTGGCTGTCTCCTGTCTGTGTCCGCATCCGCCGCGATTGGCCGCGATTGGCCGATTGACGTGTCATGCAGTCATGCATCATATTTCGATATATTATATCCCAAGCCGACGCAATTCGCAAGAACGGAATTGGGCTTGCAATTACGCCGGTTTTGGATTATGATGGAGGCGCAATCTGGCGAAAGCCCGGAGGAGGCATGACAAACCATGAAAAAGAACACGCTGAAAAACGCCGCGTGGTATCCGACGGCCGTGGCCGCCTGCATCGCGGTGCTGCTGTACGTGCTGCTGACGCGGTTTCCCGGGATATGGGAAGGCCTGCGCGGATTTGTCAGCCACTTCCGGCCGCTGATTTTCGGCTGCATCGTCGCGTACATCGTCAATCCGCTCTCCAAGCTGTTCTATCGCGGCCTCCGGCATACAAAAAAGGAGAGCACCCGCGCCGCGATCGCTAATGCGCTCACGATTGTGGCGGTAATTCTCTTCCTCGTGTTCGCGCTGCTCATCATGATTCCGCAGATCGCGGAAAGCGTTGCGATGTTCGCGAACAATCTGGACGGCTACATCGTCTCGGTCAGCGCGATGCTGGAGCGTATCGACACG
>CAJOFW010000346.1:0-863 GCA_905234005.1 uncultured Oscillospiraceae bacterium | reverse complement strand
CTGTTCCAGTGGGTGATCGCGTTCATCCTCTCGGTCTATCTGCTCGCGGAGAAGGGCAAGCTGAAAGCCGGTCTGCGCCGACTGCTGCGGGCCGTCTTCGGGGAACGGTACGGCGGCGTCAGCGTCTTTCTGCACAAGTGCAACGACATCGTCCACCGCTATATCGTCTCGAACCTGATCGACAGCCTGATCGTCGGCGTGGCAAACGCGATCTTCATGACCATCGCCGGGATGGAATACGTCGGCCTCACGTCCTTCGTCGTGGCCGTCACGAACCTGATCCCCACGTTCGGCCCGGTGATCGGCGCCGTGATCGGCGGCTTCGTGCTGCTTATGGTGAAGCCTGTCCACGCGCTGATGTTCCTCGTATTCACGATTATCCTTCAGGTGTGCGACGGATACGTCATCAAGCCGCGCCTGTTCGGCAGCTCCCTCGGCGTGTCCGGACTGTGGATTCTGGTGGGCGTGGTCGTCGGCGGCAGTATGTTCGGCGTGGTCGGCATCCTGGTCGCGATCCCCGCCGTTGCGATCATCGACCTGATTTATGGGTCGTATCTGCTGCCCTGGCTCGAACGGCGGCTCCATCCCGCGCCCGCCCCGGCTGACCCGGCGGAGGAGGAGACAGAATCCGTTACGGCGGAAGCAAACCCGCCCTCGTCCGCCGAATAATCGGAACGAGGCCTGCGCGGCGCATCACCCGGTCATGACGCGAAAATGGCGGAATTTGACACTATTTGGCTATATTTAGTATCACACTAAAAACTTTCCAACAACATATTGACATTGCGTTCCGCATTTGGTATGATGCACATTGCCTGTGCGGTAACATAATACAGGCGTGTCGCTGCGGAACGCAGCGGCAC
>CAJOFW010000345.1 GCA_905234005.1 uncultured Oscillospiraceae bacterium | reverse complement strand
GTCCGCCTCGAGCACGCGGGCGATCACGGTCGGGCCGAAGCTCGGGTGATCGACGTACGCGTCGCCGGTGACGACGAGAAGGTCGTAGCCGTCCCAGCCCCGCGCCCGCATATCCGCCGCCGATACCGGCAGAAACGCCGAACGATCCGCCATGCCGTCACCTCCGTTTCGTCGTCTGTGTCCCGCGGTAACGCGGGCGTCGTCCGTGTCTTGTTTACGCGTGTTCTGTTTGTATCTTGCGTATATGCGGGCGGTCAGCCGCCGAAGTACGCCTTCGCGCACTCGCAGTAGTGGTATATGGCCGTGCACAGCTCGGGCAGCCAGGTGGGCATATTGGAGCCGGTCACCACGTTGTTCACGTAGTTGTAGGCGCTGTATTGGAACGTGACCGTCGTCTCGCCGTCGGTGATCGCGATGGTCTGCGCGTTGCCGATTCTCTTCGAGATGATCCCCTGTATGGAGACGACCAGCATACCCTGATCGATGTCGAACTCGGCGGGGCTGTCATTGACCGTTACGCTCAGCGACTTGTACGCGCTGCCGCTGTAGGTGAAGTAGAGGTTCAGATCGGTGTCGCTGTCGAGCTTGAGATTCGCGCCGTAGAAGGCGATGTCCCAGTCGGTTTCGGCGAACTGCCCGTTGAGCGCCTCCCTGTCGAGCATCGTGCCGATGCCGGACGGAACCGTCTCCATGATGCGATCTACGCCCCCGTTCGGGAGGTTCCCGGTATTGTGCGCGAAAAAGCGCTGGGAATAGGTGCCGTAATCCATCATCGATTCACACAGCCGCACCAGCTTCTCGCTGAAGCCTGCGGTGTTTTCCACAATGTTCAGGTAATCGGTGATTTTGTATTCGTTGGTCGCCGCGAGCGCGCCGTCGATATACAGCTCCATCGTGATCGCGTCGTTCATCTGCTTGGAGGTGACGGCATAGCTCGCGACGCAGTATGTGCCGTCGTACTTCATCGTATCCACGGTCTCCACGCTTGCGCCGTCAAGGCTGAACACAGCCTGAGCGGCAGCCGCGTTCGCGGCGTCCAGCCCGAGCACATGGAAGTTCAGGCTGATAAGCCCGTCCAGCGTCAGGCTGTGGGCGAAGACAACCTCCTTTTTCGGGAGCGTGACGGACTGCGTATCGGTGTATGTCCGGCCGTCGAACGCCGCCTCGGCGGTGTAGACGACGTCGCCTCGGTGGTGACAGCCGTCACGACGGCGTCCACGGTATGCGTCTCGCCGCAGGCGGGGCAGGTAAACGTCGCCGACGCGGCGGTATAATCGTCATCCCAGCTCCAGCCCGTCAGCGCGTAGCTGTGGCCGGCCGCCGGGATGACCGCGGTCTTCACGTCCGTGTACGTCACGCCGTCGAAGACGACGGTCGCGGTGTATTTGATCCCTCCCGGCTCCGTGCACGTCGCCGGGTCGGTGACGGCGTTCACGGCCGCTTCCGCCTCCGCCGTCTCGCCGCAGTCCTCGTGCGTGCAGGCGACATACATTATGAGATGCGCAATTATGTGCAGGCGCAGCCGTGCTATCGCGAGGCTATCACGATTCTTACCGCCGAACATGAAGACTATGCCCGTGTGCAGAAGCGCTCCGAAGTGCTCGATGAACTCATCGTCGCTTATACCCAGGCGCAGTTGCAAGACTCGCTCCAGCGGCTCAGTCTCATGACGGAGGAAGAGCAGCGTGCTATCGTGGATAAGATTATTGAAGACCTGCTCGCTGCGGAGAAGGAAGATTCTCTCCAGCAGGCGCAGGAAGCCCGAGAACTGGCGCGTGGAGATGAAGGACCGCGCAGCGTGAATACCGCCAATATGTTAGGGGGCGGCGGTGCGCAGAAAGGCGAGTGGTATTTCTATAACCCGCAACTCATCCAGCAAGGCAAACAGGAATGGCGTCGCCGTTGGGGTAACCGACCGTTGGAAGATAACTGGCGTCGACAGAACAAACAAGTCGTAGCCTCCTATACCGGAGATGAACTGTCGGATGAAATGGCCGCTTTGGACTCCTTGGCCTTGGACTCACTCGGCATGGATTCATTGGCGATGACGCCTAAGGTGGAGACTGATATTCACAAGCCGTGGTGTATCTTCATTCCCACCAGCCAGTTCAGCAGCCTCAGAGACATCGATTCCCATGTCCTGCAGATATTTTTCTCTGCGTTCTTTTATTTCCTGTTCCT
>CAJOFW010000344.1:1304-2607 GCA_905234005.1 uncultured Oscillospiraceae bacterium | reverse complement strand
ACCGCGCTTGGCGCCACCACGACACAGGTCGTGCAGACCGGCGAGTCCGGCGATACGACCTACTACAAAAGCTCCTTCGGCGACTTCGACGACCCCGCCGCGCAGGCGGCGCTGCTCGCGGCGACGTTTGAGCAGAACATCAACGAGATGCGGGAGGGCGCGGCGCTGCTGTACAACAACGGCGTGCTGCCGCTTGAGACAGAGGTCGGCGTCTCGCTGTTCGGGCACGCGGCGGTAGACCCGATGTATCAGGGCTCCTCCGCCGGCACGAAGGCCGCCGAGGGCGGGCTGAACGTCGTGAACCTCAAGACGGCTCTCGAGGGCCAGGGCTTTGAGGTGAACGCCGCCCTGTGGGACGCGCTGATGGCCTCGCCCATCACCCGTCAGCTCGGCGAGGGAAGCTGGGGCGGCGGCACCGTCATCGGCACCGCGGCGAACACCGAGGAGAACAGGGCCTTCTACGAGGGCCAGCGCGGCACCTGGGCCGGCGATTACAACGACGTCGCCATCGTCGTCTTCACCCGTGAGGGCGCGGAGGGCACCGATATGCTCATGCAGGACACCGACGACGACGGCACGACGATCATCAGCTCTCTGGCCCTGCACCAGAACGAGAAGGATCTTCTCGAGCTGGTTCGGGCGGACTTCGACAAGGTGGTCGTCCTCCTGAACAGCCCCTATCAGATGGAGGTGCATGAGATCCTGCCCTACTGCGACGCCCTCATGTTCATCGGCACGCCCGGCCATCAGGGCTTCGTCGGCGTGGCGGAGCTTCTGCGCGGCGTCGTGAACCCCTCCGGCCATCTGGTGGACACCTACGCGACAAGCTCCCTGTCCGCCCCGGCCACGGTGAACTCCGGCACCGATACGCCGCTGTTCGCGAACGTGGATTACATCAACGCCACGATCGGCACGGACGAGCAGGCCGAGTACATCTCCCTGCAGGCCGAGAACATCTACATCGGCTACCGCTACTATGAGACCCGTTACGCCGACACGGTCTACGGTCAGGGCGGCGCGGCCGACCCGGTCGGCGCTCTGCCCGGCGCGGCATCGTGGAACTACGCCGACGAGGTGCAGTTCACCTTCGGCTACGGCCTGAGCTATACGACCTTTGAGCAGACATTGGACAGCGTGAATGTGGGCGACGATGAGATCACCGTCACCGCCACGGTCACGAATACCGGCGACGTGCCCGGCAAGTCCGTGGTGCAGGTGTACGCGCAGACCCCGTACGACACGTATGAGATCGAGCACGGGGTGGAGAAATCCGCCATCCAGCTCGCCGGCTTTGCCAAGACCG
>CAJOFW010000344.1:0-1208 GCA_905234005.1 uncultured Oscillospiraceae bacterium | reverse complement strand
TCGCGATCGGCGACGACGCCCACGACGCTTTGAACAACATCCTCGCCGCGCAGGGCTACACCGAGGCGGACGGCATGACCGCCGCCGGCGCGGCCGATAAGTCCTACACCTGGAACCAGAGCTTCGACGACGACAAGTACCGCCTCGGCGACAACGGCGGCATCGTCTCGAACCAGTTCGAGGAATGCGACCTGAACTACTGGATCGACGGCGCGGCCGTCTACCTGACCCGCAGCGACTGGGCCGGCACCTATCCCGCGAGTCAGACGACCGTGGAGGCGACGGAGGAGATGCTCGACCTTCTCGACGGCGAGTGGTACGTGAGGCCCGACGACGCCCCGTCCTACGCCTCCGTCGCCGCGAGCTTCGGCGTGGATTCCGGTCTGAACCTCGCCATGATGCGGGATGTCCCGCTGGAGGATACCGAGACGTGGCTTCAGTTCATCCACCAGCTCCAGCCCGAGGATCTGCCCAACGCCACCGCCGAGAGCTTTGAGTGCCCGGCCGTGGGCGACCTCTCCCCCGCCTTCAGCGTCGGCGACGGCTGCGACTCCGTCGGCGGCACCTATCCGCTGACCGTCAGCGTGAACGGCGAGAATGTCTCCGTCCCCACCACGCGCTACTGCTCCAACGTCATTCTGACCGGCACCTTCAACACCGACCTCTACGCCGGACGCGGAACCTGCATCGGCGAGGACGGGCTTTGGGCCGGCTTCATGATCAACTACAACGTGGGCAACGACCTCCACCGCACCCCCTTCGGCGGCAGAAACTTCGAGTACATGTCCGAGTGTCCGACCCTGAACTACCTCGCGGGCATCCCGCAGGTCGAGGCCACCGAGAAGACCGGCTCTCACGCCGCGCCCAAGCACTTTGTCGGCAACGATCAGGAATTTTACCGCGAAGGCGTGGCCGTGTTCTTCAACGAGCAGGCCTTCCGCGAGGGCAACCTCCGGGCCTTTGAAGGCTCCGTCCGTGTGGCGAATTCCGGCGGCATCATGCAGTCCTTCGAGCGCATCGGCCTCAAGTGGGCCTCCGCCAGCTACGCCCTGAACACCGTCGTGCTCCGCAATGAATGGGGCTGGGACGGCGCCATCGACACCGACGCGGCCCCCTGCTTCGGCGAATATGTGGACGGCAGCTACACCAACCACGCCGCCGAGGTTCTCACCGCCGGCACGCAGGAATGGTGCCTGGACGGCGTGGGC
>CAJOFW010000343.1 GCA_905234005.1 uncultured Oscillospiraceae bacterium | reverse complement strand
ATAGCATAAGGTTTGGACGGAAATCAAGCCGTTTCCTGCACTTTTTTCTTAAAAATTTCGACGTCTCCCGGAGGCGAAACAGGGAACAAAAATGTATACATTTCCGGACGGCTGTTTTTCCTCCCTCCGGGGACGCCTCGGCGCGGCGGCGAAAAACGCCATTTGGTATACCGTAATTATGTTATAGTCCCCCGTTCCCCCGGGCGCGGACGGGATCGCCGCCGGCCGCTTCGGGGTCGGCTGTCGACCAATTTCGGCGGGATTTTCGCAATATGCCATTGCAAAGCGGCGCGGGGGGCGCTATAATACGAATACAAAAAAGACGCGCCGCCCATCGGCGGACGCGTCAGACAGGCGGTGTCCCCTACTCATGACGAAATTTTTCTGCCCCGGCCGCACGGAGCTTGCCGGAAACCATACCGATCACCAGAAGGGCCGCGTCATCGCCGCCGCCGTCGATCAGGGCATCACGGCGGAGGCGGAGTCAAACGGCGAAAACGTCATCCGCGTCTTCTCAGAGGGCTTCGAGCCGGTGCAGATCAGCCTCGAAAAGCTCTGGCCGGACGAGCACGACACGGGCACCTCCGCGTCCCTCGTGCGGGGCATGGCCGCCGTGCTCTCGGACGGCGGCGTCCGCGTGCCGCACGGCTTCGACGCGCACCTGACGAGCACGCTCATGCCCGGCGGCGGGCTGTCGTCCTCGGCGGCGTATTCCGTGCTCATCGGCTGCATGGTGTCGTACTTCGCCGACGGGCCGGAGGCCACGGCGGAGGAGCTGGCCCGCGCCGCCCAGAAGGCCGAAAACCGCTTCTTCGGCAAGCCCTGCGGGCTTATGGATCAAATGGCCTGCGCCATCGGCGGCGGCGTCTACATCGACTTTCTCGAGGACAGGATCATCCCCGTCTCGTGCGATTTCGACGCGCTGGGCCTCGCCCTCTCGCTGACGGATACGCACTCATCCCACGCGAACGCGACCCCGGCCTACGCCGCGATCCCGGCCGATATGGCCGCCGTGGCGAAGCACTTCGGCGAGACGCACCTCGCCCGCGTGCGTCAGCCCGACTTCGACGCCCAGTGGCCCGCCCACAGCGACGACCCCCAGTGGATGCGCGCCCGTCACTTCTTCGACGAGAACTTCCGCGCCATGGCCATGGCCGACGCCCTCGGCCTGCGGGACGGCGAGCGCTATCTCGAGCTGATGAACGAATCCGGCCGCAGCTCGGAAAAGTACCTCCGCAACATCGTCGACGAAAACGGCTGCGGCGCGGAGCTGGCGGAGGGCCTCGACCTCGCCGCGAGGCTTCTGGACGGGGCGTGTCCACGGCTCCGGCTTCGGCGGCTGCGTACAGGCGCTCATGCCCGAGGCGGATTTCCCCGCCTACCGGACCGCGATGGACGAGAAATTCGGCGCGGGGAGCTGCCAGCGCATCCGCATCCGCCCCGCCGGCGTCGGCGTGATCGAGGGTTGACGAACGCTGCGGCGCGGTATATAATGCTTTGGAAATACCTATACTGTTCCTGTAAAGGGGAGTAGTCGGCGGCTCCTGCGAGCCGTTGCAGCGGCGTCAATACGGCGCGGGGCTTCAGCCCGCGCCCGCTTCTGTATGAAATGACGAGACTTTTACCGTGTGTATGCCTGCACGGTAGAAGTCTCTTTTTATGAATTGCGAAACGGTGGTTTTTATGAAAGTATTTGCTCTTGCTGTGTTCATTCTCACGTATGTGCTGCTGATCGCGCTGCCGAAGCACCGGCCGTGGATCGCGCTGGGGTCGGCGGCGGTGTTCGTGGTGAGCGGGCTTGTGCCGCCCCTCGAGCTTCCGGGCGCGGTGGACTGGAACATCCTCATGATGCTCGCGGGCACGATGGGAACCGTGGCGTTTTTCATCGAATCGAAAATGCCAAACCGCATGGCCGACCGGCTGCTCAGCAGGACGCCGAACGTCATGTGGGCCGCCGTCGCCCTGTCGCTGTTCGCGGGCGTGGTATCGGCGTTCATGGACAACGTCGCGACCGTGCTCATGATCGCGCCGGTGGGCCTTGCCATCGCCAAACGGCTGGACGTCTCCCCCGTGCCGCTGCTCATCACGATCTCCGTGTCCTCGAACCTTCAGGGCGCGGCCACGCTCGTGGGCGATACGACGTCCATCATGCTCGGCGGCTACGCGAACATGGATTTCATGGACTTCCTGTTCATGGACGGACGCTTCAGCATCTTCTGGGCCGTGGAGCTGGGCGCGATCGCGACCGTGCCGGTCATCATGCTGCTGTTCCGTAAAAACCGCGACCCGATCCCCCCGGCGGAGCAGACCGTTGTCGAGGATATGTTCCCGACGTGGCTGCTCGCGGCGGATATCGTGCTGCTCATCGCCGTGTCGTTCGTCCGGCAAAAGCCCGCCGTCACGAACGGCGTCATCTGCCTTGCCGTCTTCGCCGTCGCGGTCGCTGATCAAAACGCGCTCCGCCGCCTCCGCGAAAAACGCCCTGCTCGGCATCGACACGGACACGCTGCTCCTGCTCCTCGGGCTGTTCATCGTCATCCGGGGCGTGACGGAGGCGGGCATCATCGACGACATCAGCCGGCTGTTCGGCCGGCTCGGCGGCGGGAGCCTGTTTGTGACGTATTCGCTGATCGTGTGGGGCTCCGTGCTGTGCTCGGCGTTCATCGACAACATCCCCTACGTCGCCGCGATGCTGCCGGTCGTCGAGGGCATCGCCCACGGCATGGGCTTTACGCCGTACGTGCTCTATTTCGGCCTGCTCGTCGGCGCGACGCTGGGCGGCAACCTCACGCCCGTCGGCGCCTCCGCGAACATCACCGCCATCGGCAT
>CAJOFW010000342.1 GCA_905234005.1 uncultured Oscillospiraceae bacterium | reverse complement strand
GCGGATGTTCCCGGCGGCGCCGGCGAGAGCGAAAAAGACTGCCGTCGTGGGCGGCGGCGCAGCGGGTATGTTCGCGGCGATCACCGCCGCCAAACGCGGGCATGACGTGACCCTGTTCGAGCGGGACGCCGTCCTCGGCGGACAGCTCAACCATGTGGACGTCATGCCGTTCAAGTGGCCGCTGCGGAATTACCGGGACTGGCTCATCGCCCAGCTCGACAAAAACGGCGTGTCCGTGCGACTGAACACGGCCGCAGAGCCGGCAGCGCTGGAGGCGGAGGGCTTCGAGGCGGTCATCGCCGCCTGCGGGGCGTACGGTACAAAGCCGGCCTCCGTACCGGGAGCGGAGACCGCGATGCTGCCCATGGACGCGCTGCGTAACATCGACGGCCTTGGGCAGAACGTTGTCGTGGTCGGCGGGGGAGAGATCGGACTCGAGACCGGCCTTGCCGCCGCCCGGACGGGACGGAGGGTCACGGTTCTCAGCCGCCGGAAGCGCATCCCCTGCGATATGCACACCGCGAAGGCGCTGTTTGACTACATGCGGGAGCTTCCCGATTTCACGTATCTCACGGAGTGCCGGACGGAGGAGCTCGGCGCGGATTTCGTCCGCTATACCGACAGGGACGGCGGGGAACACCGCATTGCCTGCGACACGGTGATCTTCTCCGGCGGACGCGCCCCGGAAACGGAAGCGGGGCTGCGATTCGCGGAGGTCTTCCCCGAGACATATATCGTCGGCGACGGATATAAGCCCGCTACCGTGCGGGAGGCGGTATACTCCGCGTACTGCGCCGCCTTTCCCCAAAGAAAAAGTATCAAAAAGAACTTTGTATTCGCTTCGAAACGTCAGCGTTTCCAAGGCTTCGCGCCCGGTAACGAGACGAAGCTTTTAATCAGGGAGCGGTATTATATGCGCTGGTTTTTCCTTGCGTTCTTCGGCGTCATCGCCGTGTGCGCGGTGATTTCGATCGTCACGGCCGTTCGCGACCGCCTCGCGCCGAAAACCGTGTGCGACGCGGTCGTCGAAAAACGCTACGCCGCAAATTTCCCCATGACCATGGGGTTTGTGAAGCGTGACCGGAAAGAACGCCATCTGGTGTTCGCGCCGGAGAGCGGCGGTACGGTCGACCTTGCGGCAAACGATGAGCTGTACAAACGCTGCCCCGTGGGGACAAGAGGCCGCCTCGTCTATCAGGGCGGCCGACTCGTAAGCTTCGACCCGGCGGCGACGCCGGACGGCGACAACGCGGACGCGTGATACAGACCGTTCATACAGTGAAAACAAATTTTTTATAAGGAGACAATACCATGAAAAAACTGCTTTCCATCCTTCTGGCGCTGGCGATGGTGCTGGCGCTGACCGTGACCGCTTTTGCGTCCGGCGAGGCGGTCGAGGTGACGAACGAGGGCTTCGGCTCCTATGTAAGCTATCTGCGTCAGTATATCGCGGACTGCGACGACCCGCAGTTCGACGAGGGCGCGAAGGAAATGGCGCTCGGCGAGCTTGACACGGTGGAGATCGGCGCGGACGTGACCGCCTTCCCGTTCGATATGCTCGTGGAGGTCTGGGGCGCGATGCCTTACGACGAATTCATGACCGCGCAGGCAGAAGGCTCCGCCGAGCCGGAGACGCAGGAGGCGTTCGACGCCTATGTGGCCTATGTCCGCGATTATATGGAAAGCTACAACGGCGAGGGAGCGAAGGAGGGCTTTGACGAGGACTCCAAGGCCATGGCGCTGGCGGAGCTTGACAACGTGGCCTTCGGCTCCAGCGTGAACGGCTTCCCGTTTGTGATGTACGTCAACGAGTTCGGCGTTCTGTCCTACGCGGATTTCGTCGCGGCCAGCGGCGAACCCCTTGCCGAGCCGCAGACGCAGGAGGAATACGACGCCTATGTGAGCTTTCTGAAGGAGTACATCCGCACGGTGGATCTTGCCTCGGTGAATCCCGACTTCGTGGAGGACGGGAGAGACATGTGCATCGACGAGCTGAACGGCTGCGGCTTCGGCAGCGACGTGTACGCGTTCCCGTTTGAAATGATCATCAATGAGCTGAAGGCCCCCACCTACGACGAATTCGTAAACGGCGCCGGCGCGCCCTCCGGAGAAGCCGCCCGCTGATTC
>CAJOFW010000341.1 GCA_905234005.1 uncultured Oscillospiraceae bacterium | reverse complement strand
CTTACTCGTTGTTCTCCCAGTTGTGCCAGACGTTTTGGACGTCGTCGTTGTCCTCGAAGGCGTCGAGCATTTTCTGCATGTTTTTGATGTCGCCCTCGGCGGTGAGGGTGATGTAGTTCTGGGGGACCATTTCCTCCTGCGCGGAGAGCAGGTGATAGCCGTGCCCGGTCATGTAGTCGGCGACGGCGGTCACGTCCTCGGGGGCGGTGTAGAGCGTGAATATGCCCTCCTCGGTCTCCATATCGGCCGCGCCGGCCTCCATCGCGTCCATCAGGACGGCCTCCTCGTCGAGGTCGCCGTCCTCGTTGTCCACGACGATTACGCCCTTGCGGTCGAACGACCAGGACACGCAGTTTGTCGCGCCGAGGTTGCCGTTGTACTTGTCGAAGCCGTGGCGCACCTCGCTCGCGGTGCGGTTGCGGTTGTCGGTCATGGCCTCCACGATGACGGCCACGCCGCCGGGGCCGTAGCCCTCGTAGGTGACGGACTCGAAGGACGAGGTGTCGCCGTTGCCGAGCGCCTTCTCGATGGTGCGCTTGATGTTGTCGTTCGGCATATTCGCGGCCTTGGCCTTCGTGATGACGGCGGCGAGGCGCATATTGTTCTTCGGGTCGCCGCTGCCGCCCTCCTTGACCGCGACGATCATCTCACGGGCGATCTTCGTAAACGCCTGCGCGCGCTTGGCGTCCGCCGCGCCCTTGGTCTTCTGGATATTGTGCCATTTGGAATGTCCGGACATGGTTTTTTCATCTCCTGTATTACGGCGCGGACGCGTATACGCGGGCGCTCTTATATATTTTACAGGTCATTGTACCACATATCCGCGCCAAGTTCAACCACCGCGTTTGATTTTATCTGCATTTCGGAATCAGCAGCAGGCCGTCGCGGCGGCCGTCGTTCGCGGCGGCGATGGCCTCGACGGACGAGCGGCACCGCCGTGCCACCGGCCACAGCGGCGTTCCGGCGGGTACGCGGGTGAGCGTGAACGACGGCGAACGCTCCCGGGCGGCGAACGCCGCGTCGTCGCCGCGTCCGCTCCGTCACGGCCTGCGCCGTCATCGTGAGCGTCACGCGCACGTCGGCCCCGCCGCCCGCGGGCGAGGCGAACACATCCGCCGCCGTCACCGACACGTCCGTCAGCGCCGCCCCGGCGTCCGCCCCGGACAGCGTGAATTCCGCCGGCAGACGGCACCGGGCGGCGGCATACGTCCCGTCCCCGCGCCGCGTCAGCAGCCGGACGGACACGTTCGTCTTCACCGCGCCGTCCTCGACCGTCACGCCGCCGACGGACGCGGCTGCGCGGACGATCTCGCCGTCCGCGGCCGGGGACGCCTGCCCCGCCACAGTCTGGCGCATGGATACGGGCCGCACATCGGTCACGGCGGAAAGCGAGCACGTCTCGGCCACCAGCTCCGTGCGGTTCGAGTAGACGTCCGCGACGTATGTGACCGTCCGGGGGACGCGGCACACGCACTGCGCGGCGAGGTGGAACTCCGCCTGCAGCTTCCCCCTGCCGCCGAACTCGGGCGGGTCGAAATACGCCCCGGTCATGAGGAGCGTGACGCCGGGCCGCGCCTCGCCGTCGGTAACGCCGGTCTCCATGATCTGCGAGAATTCCGTCTCGTACCGGGCCGGGCGGACGACGCCGTCCTCGCCGGACAGCAGAAGCTCCGAGCGCACGCGGCCGTGGAACACGGCCTTGCCCCCGGCCTGGCTCACGTCGTCCACGACCGCCTCCACCCGCCGGGACAGAATGCCGCCGTCCGCCCCGGCGGGGAGCTGGTACTCGTCCGTCAGGGCGAAGGTCTTCTCCCGCACGTCGGCGACGGGCAGCGTCTCCGCCGTCTCGCAGAGGATGTGCGCGCCGTCGCCGTCGTCGGCGAGGCCGGCGGCAAGCTCCGTCGTGACCCGGCGATAGCACCGCGCCCCGGCCTCGACCTCGGCGCGCACCGATATCTTGCGCGAGTTCACCGCCCGGGCCTCCACGCTCCGCACCCGCAGCGACGCGACGGTCACGCAGTCCGTGTCCGCGCCGGGGGCGTCGAGCCGCAGCTCCGCCGGGAGCGTCAGCTCGATCGACCGCAGCCCCTCCCCGCCCTCCGGCGCGTACAGCACCGTGACCGCGAGGCTCGCGGTGATCCGCACCGCGTCCGTCTCCGTCTCCTTGCCGCCCACGGTCAGAACGCCCTCCGCGTCCGTCACCGCGTCCACGTCCGGCATCGTATCGGGCACGACGCAGTCCTCCGTCAGCTCCCGGGACGCCGCGCCGTCGAATACGGGCGTCATGCTCTCGAACGGCTCCCTTTGAAACGCCGTCTCCCTCCCGGGGTCTGTCTCCCTCCGAAGCTCTGTATCCATATGTTTGATCGCTCCTTGCATAGATGGTTCTTCCCC
>CAJOFW010000340.1:2857-4660 GCA_905234005.1 uncultured Oscillospiraceae bacterium | reverse complement strand
CTGCGCGCGCAGGCTTTCGAGGTTTTTGTCGAGCGCCTCCGCCAGCGTGCGCTCGCCGGAAAGCAGCGCCGCGATCTCCTCCACGGGCAGGCCGAGCTTTCGGAGGACGATGATCGTCTTCAGCCGGCGCAGATCGTCCTCGCTGTAATCGCGGTAGTTGTTGTCCCCGCGCCGGGGCGTGAGCAGGCCCTCGCGCTCGTAATAGTAGATGTTCGAGCGTTTGACGCCGAGGATTTTTTCGATGTCGTTGATCTTCATGACGCATCCCTCCCTGCCGCCACCGTACGCTGTGAACCGGGTGCAGAGTCAAGAGGAAAACCCGAAAAAATCGAAAATTTTTTCCGAAAAAGCGTCCGAACGGGCTGTGAACCGGGTACAGCCTCCCGGCCAGGCGACGAGATCCTCGTACGTCTCGCGGCGGACGACGACGCGGGGCACGCCGTCGCGGAGCATCACGATGGGCGGGCGGGGGACACGGTTGTAGTTCGAGGCCATCGAGTAGTTGTACGCCCCCGTCACGAGCACGGCGAGGGTGTCGCCGGCGCGGGGGGTCTGGATGGGCATATTCTCGCCGATCAGGTCGCCGCTCTCGCAGCAGCGGCCGGCGACGTCGGCGGTGAAGTCCTTCGGCTCCCCGGCGCGGTCGGCGATGAGGACGGTGTACTGTGAGCCGTACAGCGCGTAGCGGGGGTCGTCCGTCATGCCGCCGTCGATCGCGATGTAGCTCTTATAGCCCGTGATCGTCTTCACGCTCTGCACCGTGTACAGCGTCACGCCGGCCGCGCCGACGATGCCGCGTCCCGGCTCCATGAGCACATACGGCGCGGGGTAATGGAGCGCGGCGCACCGGGCCGTCAGGTGTTCGGCCACCTCGCGGATGAGCGCGTCATAGTCCGGGTCGGGGTCGCCGGCCACATACGGCACGGCGAGGCCGCCGCCGAGGTTCAAAATCCCGGCGGTATAGCCGCATTCCGTCCGCACCTCGTCCATGAACGCGGTCATGATGTCCGCCGCGTCGGTGAACGGCTTCGACTCCGCGATCTGCGAGCCGATGTGGCAGTGAAAGCCCGCGAGCGCGATGTGCGGCGTCTCGAGCGCGGCGCGGGTGAATTCCATCGCCTGCCCGGTCTCGATCGCGACGCCGAATTTCGAGTCGACCATGCCCGTGTTCACGGCGGCGAACGTGTGCGGGTCGATGCCCGGCGTCACGCGCAGCAGCACGCGCTGCGTCCTGCCCGCCTCCCCGGCGGCGCGGCTGAGATTTTGAAGCTCCTCGTCGTTGTCGACCGCGATGAGGCCGACGCCGGCGGATACGGCGAAGCGAAGCTCGTCCATCGTCTTGGCGCTGCCGTGGAAGCAGAGCTTCTCCGCCGGAAAGCCCGCGGCGAGGGCGGTATACAGCTCGCCGCCGGACACGACGTCCGCGCCGAGACCCTCGCTCCCGGCGATGCGGTACATCTCCTTGCAGCACAGCGCCTTGCTCGCGAACAGGGGCATGCCCCCGGCGGGGAGGTATTTCGTCATGGCGTCCGCGCACACGCGCATTTTGGCGCGCAGCACCGCCTCGTCCATCACGTAAAGCGGCGTGCCGTACGTCTGCGCGAGCGTCACGGCGTCGACGCCGCCCACGCAGAAATGCCCGGCGGCGTTGATGGTGTGGTTGTCCTGAAGCATAAGTCCGTCTCTCTCTGATTCATAAGAATTATATGTGAATTTCGTCTATTATACAGGGCATCGCGCCGGATTTCCAGTGCCGGGGCGATTTTTTTGCGGCGCGTGCGCGAAATCTCCGGCGCGGCGGGG
>CAJOFW010000340.1:0-2779 GCA_905234005.1 uncultured Oscillospiraceae bacterium | reverse complement strand
GCGCTGCTCCTGTGTCTGTCCCTCGCCGCGCCCGTGTTCGCGGACGGCGGCGTCGAGGACGTGACCGACGCGGCGGTCATCGACGTCGCCGAGACGCCCGCCGAGCCTGAGACGCCCGCCGTGGCCGAGCCTGAGACGCCCGTCACCGACGGCGAGGTGTACGAGGGCGCGTGCGGCGACAACGTGACGTACACGCTCGATACGGAGACCGGCGTTCTGACGATCGCCGGCGAAGGGCCGATGCAGGACTACACCCTCGGCGCCGCGCCGTGGGCGGGCTATCAGCCGTACATCACCACGGTCGAGATTCTGCCCGGCGTGACAACCGTCGGCGACGGCGCGTTTGCCAGCGGCATCGCTCTGACGAGCGTGACGCTCCCGGACAGCGTGACCGCCATCGGCGACGGCGCGTTTTCGGGCTGCGCGGCTCTGACGGAATTGACCGTTCCGGCAAATGTGACCGCCATCGGCGACGGCGCGTTCACCGGCTGCTCCGCCCTGACGGAGATGACGCTTCCCTACGGCGTCACCGAGATCGGCGCGAACGCCTTCACCGGCTGCGCGGGCATGACGGAGGTGACGATCCCGGCGAGCGTGACCGCCATCGGCGCGGGCGCGTTCTCCGGCTGCGCGGGCCTGACGAGCGTGGAGCTTCCGAACAGCGTGACAGAGCTCGGCGGCGGCGTGTTTGCCACCTGCGTCGGTCTGACGGAGGCGACGATCCCGGCCAGCATCGGCGCGATCAGCGACGGGATGTTCACCGGCTGCGTCGCCCTTGCGGCGGTTGACATCCCCGACGGCATCACCGCGATCGGCAGCACCGCGTTCTCCGGCTGCGTCAGCCTCGCGTCGGTGACGATCCCGGACAGCGTGACGGAAATCGGCGCGGGCGCGTTTACCGGCTGCGTCGCGCTGACGGAGCTTGATATCCCCGACGGCGTCACGTCCATCGGCGGCGCGGCGTTCTCCGGGTGCACGGGGCTTGCGTCCGTGACGATCCCGTCGAGCGTGACGGAGCTTGGCACCGGCGTATTCACTGGCTGCACGTCTCTGACGGACGTGACGCTCCCCGGCGGCGTCGGCGCGATCGGCGACGGGATGTTCACGGGCTGCGTGGCGCTTACGTCGTTCGATATCCCCGACGGTATCACGACCATCGGCAGCGCCGCGTTCTCGGGCTGCACGGGGCTTGCGTCCGTGACGATCCCGGACAGCGTCGAGACGGTCGGCAGCGGGGCCTTCACCGGCTGCGCGGCGCTTGCGAGCGTGTCGATCGGCAGCGGCATGACCGAAATCCCCGGCGGGATGTTCCTCGGCTGCACGAGCCTCGAAAACGTGACGATCCGGTGACCGCCATCGGCGGCACCGCGTTCTCCGGCTGCATCCGCCTCGCGTCCGTGACGATCCCGGCGGGCGTGACCGCGATCGGCAGCGGCGCGTTCATCGGCTGCACGGCCCTGACGGACGTGTTCTACACCGGCTCCGCGGACGACTGGGCGGCGATCACGATCGGCCTCGGCAACACGCGTCTCACCCGTGCGGACATCCACTATGACTATTCGGTCGGCGAGCCGGTCTTCGTCTGGTCGTCCGGCCTCACCGCCGCGACGCTGACCTACCCGGACGCGGCCGGGAACATCCGCGCCGCCACGGCGTCGGTGACCGTCGCGCTCGATTCGACCGTGTCCGGCGGCGTCGTGACCGCCGTGGGCTATACCGACGAAAGCGGCCATACGACGAACAAAATCATCTACACCGCGACCGCGACGGTCGACGGCGTGACGTACACCGACACGGTCGAGCGCTTCGGCCTGTTCGCCGGGTGGTATTATGACGCGGCGTTTACGACGCCGTATACCGCCCAGCCCGGAACGGGCGATATCAAATATCCGAAGCTCACCGATCCCGCCGTGCTGACCGTGAAATACCAGCTTAAAAACCCGACGTATTCGACGGACGCCTCGACGCGTATGCGCATTGTCACGACGGTGGACGCGCTCGATTACGCCTCGGTCGGCTTCGTCATGAGCTACATACGCCCCTCGACCGGGACGGGCACCACGCGGACGCTCTCGACGAACAGGGTATACAGTAAAATCACCGGCTCCGGCTCGCTCGGCTCGTTCAACTATGAGCCGACGGTGTTCTCGGACGCCTCGATCTACTTCTGCGCCTATTCGATGGATCTGCCCTCCGCACTGTTTGACACCGCGCTGCACATCCAGCCGATGTGGACGACGGCGGACGGCACCGTCGTAAACGGCACCGCCCGCGACATCACCGCCAGCGCCAGCGCGTCCTTTGTGAAGGCGTAAAACGCGGCGTCTGTCACGCATAAGCTACCCCAAACCGCCCTGTGAAAACGGGGCGGTTTTTTCAATAATTTCGGCGTTAAGCCTTGCGCTGTAGCGGGATACGTGATATGATAATAAAAAAGAAAGGGGAAATGTAAAAATGTGTAAAATTACAAAATATCTTTCGTTTCTGCTCGCGCTGCTGCTGTGCCTGTCCCTCGCAGCGCCCGCGCTGGCAAGCGGCGAGATCGAGGACGTGTCCGAAGCGGCAATCACCGACGTCACGGAAGCCCCCGCCGAGGACGCCGAAGCCCCGGTCACCGACGGCGAGACGTATTCCGGCACCTGCGGCGAGAATGTGACGTGGACGCTGGACACGAGCACCGGCGCGCTGACCATCAGCGGCAAGGGGGCGATGACGAATTATGAGACGAATTATGAATGGAGTACCACCGCCCCGTGGAATTCATACCGGACGTCCATCA
>CAJOFW010000339.1:1448-4546 GCA_905234005.1 uncultured Oscillospiraceae bacterium | reverse complement strand
CGCATATCCTCCAGCATCTTGCACATGGTTCCTACCCCCTTCTCGTCGTGCTTGTAGTACCGCGCCTTGTTCGCCAGGGCTCCGAAGTGCATATCGTCCGGGTCGGCGCAGAAGAAGTCGTGCATGAGCTTTGCCAGCTCTGTCGTGCCCTCTCGCATTTCGCCGTTTACATAGACGATGTGCTCGCCGTCGTCAAACGGTTTGCCCGTCGTGACGATCTGGCGCTCGATTCTGTACAACGGTTCGCCGTCGCCGATCACGTCGTGCTCCGTGATGAAGATCACATACGTCTCGGGCAGAGCCTCAAAATCGTCGCCCGGCTTCAGTAAGTGTGCGTCTAAAATGCTCGAATGATACCGCGCACGCTTTCGCCCCGCGCCGCGGTCGGAGCGCTGAATCTCGATGTCGATCTCGCGGTTTTCGCTGTCCACCGCGTCGATGTCAAACCAGATGTCCCGGCCCTGTAAGTTCTTCCGCACCGCCTGCGCCTCCGAGAATCACGCGCAGCAATAACTCCGTCGCCTCGATGTTGTCGTCGAAGCATACGTTCATAAAATCGTCGTCGATGAGCCGCAGACGCTGTATGCGCCGCAGGTCCTCCTGATGCATCTGTTCCCTGTCCGTCCCGATCACCCGCCTTCCACTGCTGTCACAGCTCTTTCTGTTACCATCATAGCAAAGCTTCGCCGTGTTTGCAAGCACAATCGCGGAGCGCGCTCACGTCAAAGCCGGGAGGCGTCGCGGGCGCGGTCATATCTCCTCCGGGGTGAGGATGTGCGGGGCGATGCTCATCTCCATGAGCCGGAGCGGGCCGCCGATGCCCTGCTCGCGGCGCAGGCTTGTAAAGCCGCACTGCTCGTAGAAGCCGAGGGCGTTTTCGTTGTCCTCCGCGACGTGGAGCCGGATCGAGCCTCTGCCCTCCCGCCGGAACACCGACACCGCGTGTCCGATGAGCTGGGCGCCGAGCCGCATGCCGCGCAGACCCGGCTCTATGTACAGAAGGCTGATCCACCCCGCGTCGGCCTCCCGGCCCCGGTCGGGGTCGAGCTGGACGACGCCGGCGAACGCCTCGCCGTAGAGAAGCTTCATGACGCAGCGGGGATCACGCCGGGCGAGGCGTTCGGCGGTGTGCAGGTAGACCGCCGGGGCGTACCCGGTCAGGGAACCGTGGCTTGCCCGCCATGTATCGGCGTAGCAGCGCTCGTACAGCTCGCCCTCCCGGCGGGGATCGAGCGGCTCGAACCGGGTATGGATGCGTTTGCCGGTGCCCGGTCTGCGCCAGTGCTGCCGGGCAAACGTCGAAAGCCCCGCCGCCTCGAGGTGGGACGCGTCGCCGTACTGTACGACGCGCAAAACGCCGTTTTCGGCCTCGAGGGTCGTGACGGACGTGTTGTCGCCGTAGGGCAGGCTGTCGACCTCCTCGGACGGGATGCCGTACAGAAGGCACGCGAGCGCCCGGATCGAATAGGCGTGGCTCACGACCGCGACCGCCTTGCCGTCGTACATCGCCGCAAGCTCGAGGATGATATCCCGCATCCGCGTCTGCACGTCGGCGTAAGGCTCGCCGCCCTCGACGCGCCAGCGGCCCGGGTCGTGGTTGAACAGCTCGTGCATCTCGTGCTCGTCGTGGTCGAGCTGGCCCCAGGGCACGTCCTCCCACACGCCCACGTCGATCTCCCGCAGACGCGGCGTGACATTGAGCGCAAGCTCGGGGTGATATTTCCGTATCGCGGCGGCGGTGGACCGGGTGCGATTCAAATCGCTGGCCCAGAGCGCGTCGACGTGTACGTCGCGGAAGCGCTCGGCGAGGGCCGCGCCGAGATACGTGACGTTTGAGTTGAAATGCCCCTGCGCCCGGCGGTAGAGGTTGCCCTCGGCCTCGGCGTGGCGGATGAGATAAATCGTCGTCATGGCATATGAACCTGTTCTTTCTGACCGTTTCGTGATATAATACACATATAACGCTTTCAATTGCGTTTTTATCACTGTACCTGTTCGGATATCCCCGGCGCCTCGCCTGCGTTTGCGCCGGCAAGCGCAAAAATACCGCAAGGCGAGCCTGGGCGAGCAGCCCTGTTCGGAACCGGCGGTTCTGAACAGTCATACCTATCATATACCTTTTTTCAGCCGTCTACAAGGGGGTGATCGCCGTGGAACGGACGAAACGGCGCGGCGCGGTCGTATGCGGCGCGTACGGCATGGGCAACGCCGGGGACGACGCCGTCCTCGCCGCGATCACCGCCGCTCTGCGGGCGGACGACGAAACCCGGCCGGTCACGGTCATGGCCCGCCGCCCCCGTGAGACGGCGGCGCGGTTCGGCGTCGACGCCTCTCACCCGCTCGATTTTCCGCGCTGGCTTTCCGCCATGCGCCGGTCGCGGATATTCATAAGCGGCGGCGGGAGCCTTCTGCAGGACGTGACGAGTATGCGGAGCCTGCTTTACTACCTCGCGGCGATGCGCCTCGCCCGTGCCCGCGGCTGCGCCGTGATGCTGTACGGCTGCGGCGTCGGCCCGCTCACGAGGCCGCTCTCCCGGCGGCTGACGGCGGCCGTCGTAAACCGCTGCGCCGCCGCCGTGACCGTCCGCGACCGGGAGAGCCTGCGGCTTCTGCGTACCATCGGCGTGACGGTTCCGGTCACGCTGTCCGCCGACCCGGCGTTCGGCCTGCCGCCCCGACCGGGGCGCGAGCCGGGGCCGTACCTCGGCGTCGCCGTGCGGCCGTGGCCGGGGCTGGACGAAAGGCTTCCGGACGTCGCCGCCTGTGTGCGGACGCTGTGCCGGACGCACGGCCTGACGCCGGTGCTGTTTTGTCTCGCGCCCGGCGACGGCGCGGCGGCGGCGGCGCTCGCCCGGGCGCTCGGGGACACGCCGTGCCGGACGTCGGACGGGCCGGCGGGCATCGGAGACACCCGGCTTTTTCTCTCGATGCGGCTGCACGGGCTGATCTTCGCCCTGCGGGACGGCGTGCCCGCCGCCGGCGTCAGCTACGACCCGAAGGTCGCCGCCCTGTGCGCGGAGGCGGCGCTGCCCTGCGTTAAGCTCGCGGACGCGGACGCGGACACGCTCACACAGGCGGCGGAAGCGGCGCTTCGGCTC
>CAJOFW010000339.1:0-1295 GCA_905234005.1 uncultured Oscillospiraceae bacterium | reverse complement strand
CCCGTGAATGGTATCATGTTACCACTTGACGAACCGCGCCCCGGCGCGTAAAATGTTTTATTTGAAGGTACCCGATTCAACACGCCATGAAAAAGCTCCTGCTGGTCTTCGGCACGCGGCCGGAGGCGATCAAGCTCTGTCCGCTCGTGTACGAGCTGCGGCGGCGCGGCGCGGAGGCGGTCGTGTGCGTCACGGGCCAGCACCGACGAATGCTCGATCAGGCGCTGGCGGCGTTCCGGCTCACGCCGGAGCACGACCTCGACGTCAGCCGCCCCGGTCAGACGCTGACCGATCTCACGACCGCCGTGCTCGAACGCCTGCCGCCCGTCCTCGCGGCGGAAAGGCCCGACATCGTCCTCGTCCACGGCGACACGACGACGGCGTTTGCCGCCGCCCTTGCGTGCTACTACGCCCGCGTACCCGTGGGCCATGTGGAGGCCGGTCTCCGCACCGGCGACATATTCGCCCCGTATCCCGAGGAGTTCAACCGCCGCGCCGTGGACGCGGTGAGCCGGTATCTCTTCGCCCCGACCGCCGAAAACCGCGCAAACCTCCTGCGCGAGGGGGCCGACCCGAACCGTGTCTTCGTGACGGGCAACACCGTTGTGGACGCGCTGGCGCTCACGGTGCGGCCGGACTTCACCCACCCCGCCCTCGACGAGGCGGCGGGACGGCGGTTCCTGCTCGTCACCGCCCACCGGCGGGAGAGTCTGGGCGAGCCGATGCGGCGTATGTTCGCGGCGATCCGGGCGCTTGCGGCGGAGCGGGAGGACGTATACATCCTCTGCCCCGTCCACGAAAACCCCGCCGTCCGCGCCGCCGCGTATGAGGCGCTGGGCGGCCGTGAACGCGTCCGGCTGACGGAGCCGCTTGACGTGGAGGCGTTTCACAACCTCCTCGCCCGGTCGTATTTCGTCCTGACGGACAGCGGCGGCATACAGGAGGAGGCGTCCGCGCTCGGAAGGCCCGTCCTCGTCATGCGGGACGTGACCGAGCGGCCCGAGGGCGTCGCCGCCGGCGGTCTCCGCCTCGTCGGAACCGATCCCGAAACCATTTTATCGGCCTCGCGGCAGCTTCTCGACGACCCGGGGACATACGACGCGATGGCCCGCGCCGCGAACCCCTACGGGGACGGCACGGCGTGCCGCCGCATCGCCGACATACTCCTCGGCGGCGCGTAAACCCCCGCACGGCCATAATCTGCGGTCATACCGCAGCTATTCAGAATCCCCCGTTGCCTCAATTCATTTTTGCCGGAAACCGCGCTTTTCGGCAATAATTCCACAAGGCGAGCC
>CAJOFW010000338.1:1919-3384 GCA_905234005.1 uncultured Oscillospiraceae bacterium | reverse complement strand
AGTCGCCGCCTCCTGTTGAGCTTGCAACTGCGCCTGTCGTTGAGCCTCCAGTTCCGCTTGACGCCGCCGCGCCGCCTCAGCCTCCGCTTGACGGCGACGTTCCTCCTCTTTGGCTTGAATCATTCGCGCCACTTCCGCCGAGGACGCCATCATTTCATCGTATTGCCGATTGTAAACGTCTTTGTCGTTTTCCATTAAGTCTATCAGTGCCTGTTGCTTAGCCGCCTTGTCCAGCTTGAGGTTCTTAGCCGGAAAATCCACCTCCTCGACTATCTGCGCGCCGAGAAGCGCATAGGGGTACACTTTGTTGAAATTGTACACCAGGCGCACGTACTTGCGCCATTTCGCACGGTCCACCCTGCTGCCGCGGGGGAACACCCACGCCGGCGGGATGTTGTCGAGCCACTCGTAGGTCTGCTCCAGCTCCGTGGGGACATATCCCTCCAGGATGCGCATCATGGCATTGCGGCCGTAGCCTTTCCCTTTTCCGATGAGGTTCCCGTCCGCGTCCCGCATCTCCGCCTCGCCGTATAACGAAAACTGCCGCAGGGTATCGCCTTCCGGCGGCGTGACGTCCCGAAGCTCCTGCTTCACGCTCTTCATGGTAATCACGTCGCCGTCATATACCGGGCGGAACAGCTCGATATCGCCGCCGTCGTTGGCATAATAGAACACGTTGCCGAGCTCGTCCCCGATGTCATCCATCATGGGGAAGCCGGAAATATTCTCCTCGAAGATATAGCACGGCAGCGCGGGCAGCCTTCCCCAGCGGGTCACGGCCGCGTATTCCGGGTCGTTATACAGCGGATCGTAGGGGTTCCACAGCCGGGCATAGTCCAGCATAGCGGCCAGAGACGCCTTTTCGATGCGATCCGCCGCAGGACCGACGCCGCCGCTCCGCTCCACCTCGCGGCGGAGCGCATCCACCGCAGCCCGCTCCTTGTCGTCATAGACCTCCGGATAAAAAACCTGGAGCTTCTGATCGGTGATCTTCATGGAGTCAGCTGATGGAGATGACCTGGGAGAAGGCCGGGAACGGCTCTCCGTCATAGGTCATGAAGTAGTCCTCGATGATATCGGAAATGAATGCGCGAGCCTTGGCCTCCTCCCGGGGGCCGGGCTTCTGGTTGTTGTTATAGTGGAAGAAATAGGTGCCGGGCTTCTTCGTGCCGTCCGCCATCTCGTACATCACCGCGTCGCACACGTCCGCGTCGGGCATATCCTTGCCCCGGGGGCCGGGAACGAAATCCGCCTTGGGCTTTACGCCCACGTCGTAGCCGGCGGGGCCGGTCTCCCTGCCGCCGCAGGCGAATTTGCCCACGATGTCGCAGTCGTAATTCCGCAGATACAGCTCGAGCATCGCCAGCACGCCGCTGCACTCCCGGGAGCCGTAGAAGCCGCCGCCGTAGGTGGAGAACACGATGCCGTAGGGCCGGGAGCAGTTCTTGTTGAAAATGCCGGGATA
>CAJOFW010000338.1:0-1896 GCA_905234005.1 uncultured Oscillospiraceae bacterium | reverse complement strand
CACGCCGCTGCACTCCCGGGAGCCGTAGAAGCCGCCGCCGTAGGTGGAGAACACGATGCCGTAGGGCCGGGAGCAGTTCTTGTTGAAAATGCCGGGATAGGCCGCCCGCTCCTTTCTCCAGACGCCGCCCGAGGCGACCGCGCCCATGGCGGCGTCGTCCGCTTTGCTGTCCAGCTTATCCTGTACGCTCTTTTCGAGCGCGCCGCCGCCGCCGAAGCTGAACGCCTTGATGATCGCCTGCAGGGGACTGCCGCCCACGATGGGGCTGCCGAGGCAGATCACGTCGTAATCGTCGAAATACGTCTGGCCGGCATAGGGCGTCCAGTCCATGTTGTTCTTGATCTTGATGAAGGTGACATCCCAGTTGTACGCCTCAAAGGTCTCTCTGAACCAGGTGGCGACCTTCTCGGTATTTTTTGTCATCGTGGCATACATGATGAGCGCGCGTCTTTTCTTCATACCGTTAACCTCTCATTCGATGGAATCCAGATTATGGCAGGCGACCGTATGGCCGTCGCCCACCTCGCGGAGCGCGGGCGTACTCTCCCGGCAGACCTCCGTGGCATACGGGCAGCGGTTGGCAAAGCGGCACCCGGGCTTCGGCTCGATGGGACTCGACAGCTCGCCCTGCATGATGATGCGGTTGCGGGGCGCGTCGATGTCCGGGTTCGGGATCGCGGACAGAAGTCCTCTGGTGTAGGGGTGGCGCGGCTGCAGGAACAGCTCCCTGGCCCCGCACTTTTCCACCACGGTGCCGAGGTACATGACGAGGATATCGTCCGAGATATGCCGAACGACGGACAGGTCATGCGTGATGAACATATACGTCAGCCCGCGCTCCTCCTGCAGATCCTGCAGAAGGTTCAGCACCTGCGCCTGAATGGACACGTCCAGCGCCGAGACCGGCTCGTCGCATACGATGAACTTCGGGTCCACCGCCAGCGCACGGGCGATGCCGATGCGCTGCCGCCGTCCGCCGTCCAGCTCATGGGGGTAGGAAAACGCAAGGCGCTTGGCAAGTCCCACCGTGTCCATCAGCTCGAACACGCGGTCCTGCATCTCCCGCTTGCCGTGGGTCAGACGGAAGGTCTTCAGCGGCTCCGCGATCAGATCGGACACGCACAGGCGCGGGTTCAGGCTCGAAAACGGATCCTGGAAGATGAGCTGCATCTCCTTGTGCATCTGGCGCAGCTCGCGTTTTTTGAGGTTCGTGATGTCTCGTCCCTCAAACGTCACCTTCCCCTCCGTGGCGGGCTGGAGGCCCAGCACGGTGCGGCCCAGGGTGGACTTTCCGCAGCCGGATTCTGACGCCGAGGGTTTTTCCCGCGTCGATGGAAAAGCTCACGTCGTCCACGGCGTGGAGCATCCCGCCGGGGGTGCGGAAGTATTTTTTCAGGTTTTCTACGCGGATCAGCTCACTCATGAACCGTTACCTCGCTTTCCGCCAGATGGCACCGGCAGATATGGCCGGGAGAGACCTCCACGGCGGCCGGAGCATCCTCCCGGCAGCGATCCAGCGCCATGGGGCAGCGCGGATGGAACGGACAGCCGGAGGGCAGCTCCGCCGGATCGGGCGTCAGACCGATGATGGGCTTTAAGCGCCGCTCGTTCCCCGTCAGGCTGGGGATGGAATCGAACAGCCCCTTTGTGTACGGGTGGGCCGTGCCCTTGAACACGTCCCGCAGGGCGCCGAACTCCACGATCTGCCCGGCGTACATGATGGCGACCTTGTTGCAGGTCTCCGCCACCACGCCCAGGTCATGGGTGATGAGGATCATGGTCGTGCCGGATTTCTCCTTGAGCTCCTTCATCATGTCCAGCACCTGCGCCTGGATCGTCACATCCAGCGCCGTGGTGGGCTCGTCCGCCAGCAGAAGATGGGGATTGCAGGCCAGC
>CAJOFW010000337.1 GCA_905234005.1 uncultured Oscillospiraceae bacterium | reverse complement strand
CGTTCTACACGGGCGGCGGCAGCATTATAGGAAACACCGCCGGTCAGGACGGCGGCGGCGTGTACAGCAGCGGCATGTTCATCATGGCCCAAGGCGCCGAGCTCGGCGGCAACACCGCGACCCAAAACGGCGGCGGCGTGTACGTCGGCGGCGGCCCCTTCATCTTAATCTCCGGCACGGTCAAGGATAACACCGCAGCCAATAACGGCGGCGGCGTGTATGTCGCGAGCGGCACGTACTTCACCACGAACGGCGGCAGGATCACCGGCAACAAAGCCGCCTCCGGCGGCGGCGTCTACAACGACGGCACGCTCACCATGAACCTCGGCTCCGTCCGCTACAACACGGCCACGGGCAAAGGCACGGACGTGTACAACGCCGGTACATTCAACCTCTTCAAAGGCAACAGACCTCCCCGACGGCAAGGTCTTCACCGTGACCGGTGTGCTTGGCTCCGGCGCGAGGATCGGCGTCGCGATGGAGAACCCCGGCACCTTCACGAGCGGCCTCCGCTCCGGCGGCAACACCGGCACCGCCGCCTTCTTCAGCGACACCGACGGTTACAACGTCACGCTGGATGAGAGCACCGGCGAGGCAATGCTGACAAACGACAATAACACAGGACGCGTGAGCGTGACAGTCGGCAGCGGCAGCGGCAGCGTCACCACCTATTACGACACACTCGAGGCGGCTTTTGACAAGGCAAACAACGCGGGTGCTGAAGGCTCAGTCACCGTCACCGTCAGGATTTATGAAGACATGGTGGTCGGCGCCTCCATTCCCGTGGAGGCAGACGTCACCCTCGATCTCAACGGCCACACGGTCATGAAGGCCGAGGAGTAATGTAAGCGCTCATGAAAGAGGCGGCGTGGAAAAAAACCACGCCGCCTCATGCTTTTTCCTGAAAGAAAAAGTATGAGACGGCGCCTTTTCTTTTTTTATTTGTAACTGTTCGGCACCCGGTTCAGTCGTCCGGCAGGGCGGCTTTTTTCCAGGCTGCGCAGAAATGCCGGATCACACCGGCGGTCAGCACCCGGTTCAGTCGTCCGGCAGGGCGGCTTTTTTCCAGGCTGCGCAGAAATGCCGGATCACACCGGCGGTCATGCCCCAGATGACGTGGCCCCCGAGGTTATAGCGGTTCGCCCCGGGCTGCTCGAGGAAGACCGATACCGGCACACGCATCGTCTCGGATACCTCCTCACGGTTGCGCCGCATCCCGGCCACGTCCTTCGGCGTCACCGTGCAGACGAATACGTTCGTCTGGCCGCCGAGGATTGTCTGCACCGTCGGAAGCTGGCCGAGAAAGCGGTCGGGATCGACCCGGATGCCAAGCTCCTCCTCCATCTCTCTTGCCGCCGCCTGCGCCGGCGTCTCACCGTGCTCGATCCGTCCTCCGGGGAAGCAGGGATCGCCGGCCTGCGGAATGCCCGCCGCCCGCACCTCCAGCAGCACCGCCGAGCCGTGCTCGCGCCAGATCACGGGCACGACGACGGCATACGTCGGCCTGGCAAGCCCTGCGGCCGTCAATGTGGTTCGGAAGGTGTTTTCAAATTCCTCTCGCGTCATGGGCAGTATCTCCTCACATCCGGTGCGGTCGACGGGCACGCCGAGCCGATTTAAGAATTCGCGCGTCCGTATCTCCCGGTCGCTCCGCCCCGTCATATCCGACGGAGCGCCGCGCAACAGCTCCATGCCGTCACGCTTCGGTTCTCCGGTGTTTCACCGACTGACAGTATAGCACAGATTTCCGACATTTCAAAGCCCCGATTCGCCGATCGCCGTTACGCCCTTTTGATCGGGTGGCGTATCACCGTTTTCAGCTTCTCCGGCGGGGTCCTTCTCGCGTCGGTCAGATAGATCTCGTGGTGCTGCCGTGTGTCCGTGATGTCGAGCGCGTACCCCTCCCGGCGCATATGGTCGTGCATCAGCGCGACGGTGGCCGGCTCGTCGTCGTAGGGGCCGACGTGCATACACTGCACGCACAGCCCCTCGTCATATCGCATGAACGAGACGGCGGAGAAATCCGTCTTTTTCTTCCGTGCCGCCTCCGCGACGGCCCAGTCGAAATCATCCTGCGTGACGAAATCGGGCAGACGGATGACGGATATCCACGCAAACCGCTCCTTGTGCGCGTAATCGACGCCGCAGACGCCCTCCTGCCGCCAGAAGCCCTCCAGCGGCGGGACGACGTAATCGAAATAGCCCTCGATCGCACGCCCGCCCTTTTTGCTCATTTTGATCGTGTAGGCGACGCCGTACAGCAGCTCGATCGAACGCTTGTACGCGCCGTCCTCCGCGTTGGGGTCGCCGCGGCCCCGGACGGCGATGTAGTTCATCGCCGGGACCGTGACGACGCCGGGCGTCCGCTTCGGCAGGTAGAATTCTCTGTATTCCTTTTTGTAGTCGAACGCCATGTTATCTGTCCCGGTTCCTTCTGCGGACAATCAGGATCGCGGCGAGGCCGGCCAGACCGACGCGCAGACGCGCTCCGGGAGGCTCGTTC
>CAJOFW010000336.1:702-3631 GCA_905234005.1 uncultured Oscillospiraceae bacterium | reverse complement strand
TTCGTTGATAGGCCGGCGGTGTACGCACAGCAATGTGTTCAGCCTACCGGTACTAATAACCCGAGGGCTTGACCTACTCTTTATGCAGACTGCCTTGCATCCTCATTGTTCAGTTTTCAGGGCGCAGCCCTGTGAGGATTGGAAATGGCCCGATGGTCAAGTGGTCAAGACGGGGGCCTCTCACGCCCCAATCGGGGGTTCGACTCCCCCTCGGGTCACCATTTTCGTCCGATATGCACCTTTAGCTCAGCTGGTAGAGCACCTGACTCTTAATCAGGGTGTCCAGGGTTCGAGTCCCTGAAGGTGTACCATAAGTTGGTGGCGGGGTCCACCCGTTCCCATTCCGAACACGGAAGTTAAGCCCGACTGTGCCGACGATACTTGTCTGGAGACGGACCGGAAAAATAGGTCGCTGCCAACATCATAAAGAGACGGCTCTTTGAGCCGTCTCTTTTTGCGCCGGAGCATAGCCGGCGCTTTTTTCGCACAAGTTGACATTTCGTAGCTGCAATGATAAAATAAGTCGAACGTGGAAACCACCGTCGTGGTTGTGACTTTATCAGCACGACGGCGTACGGATAAAAGACGGTTGCCGAAATCCCATCCCGCCAACGGCGAGGAAAGGATCGGTGCTTGTTTCGCCCCTTGGCGGGAAATTCCCAAAAAGGATGGTGACGCATGGTCATTTTGAATGTCATCGGCGATCTTGCCGGGATCATTGGTCTTTGCATCATGGTCTGCGAGCTGATTAAGTCCGGTAAACAGGAAAAGTGAGCCGTCTGCTGCAACAGATGGCTCACTGAGTGGTTGGGCATAAGCCCGCCATAATGAAGTACATGTTACGGCAACCGTCCGGTTTCCGCGTTTTTAATATAGCATGACCTGCCGGTTTTGTCAACGAGGAAGTGTTACGCCTGTTCACTCCGACATGAGCCAAAAAGACGCGTCTTTTTGGCTCATTGCTTTTTTGCGCGCCGCCGGTTCGACCGCATCCGCGGCGGGAGTGCGTTACAATGTCCCTGCGGCGCGCAGGCCGCCAGAACGACGACAGGGGAACGATGAGCATGAAGGTACTATCCGGCTACAGAGACGGGCGGCTGACGCTGTATCTGCGGGGCGAGCTGGGCCACCACGAGGCGGCGGCGGCGCTGCGGGGCATCACGCGGACGCTGGACGACTATCTGCCCCGTGACTGCGTGATCGACATGGGCGGGCTGACGTTCATGGACTCGTCGGGCATCGCCCTGATCCTCAAAATCTACAAGCTCATGAACGAAACGGGCGGGCGCGCCTGGGTCGAGAACGCGGGCCGCCAGCCGCTCAAGGTGCTGGACGCCTCCGGCATCGACCGCCTCGTGACCATCCGCACGGCGGCGGACGACACACTCCCGGCGGCAAACGACGGCGTCCCGACGGCGGAGCCGGCGACCGATTCTTTTTCCTGAAAGAAAAGAAGCAAAAAGAACTTTGTATTCGCTTCGAAACGGCAGCGTTTACAGGGCTTTGCGCCCGGTAACGAAACAAAGCTTTTCATCGGGGAAATCGCATAAAAGAAGCTTTGTCCCGTTTCCGGGCGGCCGGGAAGCGTTTGAACAGCGAACCTATGATATCTACGCGTCCGCCGGGGCGGTTATCTCTCCGGCGGGCGGAAAGGACGACGCATGAAAAAGCAGCGCGAACGAGGCGTTCGCCCGGACGGCGGCGGCGGCGTTCGCGGCGCAGCTCGACCCGACGATCGAGGAGCTTGGCGACATCCGCACCGCCGTGTCCGAGGCGGTCACGAACGCGATCGTCCACGCCTACCCCGACGAGGCCGGGCCGGTGTCCATGCGCCTGCGCATCCTCGAGGGGAATGTGCTCGAGCTGACCGTCCGCGACCGGGGCCGGGGCATCGAGGACGTGGCGAGGGCGATGGAGCCGATGTATTCCACCGGCGGCGACGACCGCAGCGGCATGGGCTTCACGATCATGGAGAGCTTCACCGACGGCCTGCGCGTCCGCTCCGCGCCGGGCCGGGGCACGACCGTCACGATGACAAAACGCGTCCGCTCCAAGGCGCTGTCCTGATTTGGACGAGACGATCACCCTCCTGCGGGCGGCACGGGACGGCGACCGGGAGGCCGCCGGACGCATGGTCGAGCAGAACGCCGGTCTGATCTGGAGCGTGGCGCGGCGGTATTTCGGCCGGGGCGTGGAGCCGGACGACCTCTATCAGCTCGGGTGCCTCGGGTTTCTGAAGGCCATCGAGGGCTTCGACGAGGCGTACGGAACGCGTTTTTCGACCTACGCCGTGCCCAAGATCGCGGGCGAGATACGCCGCTTTCTGCGGGACGACGGCGCCATCCGCGTCTCACGCGGCCTCAAGGAACGGGCGCAGGCCATCCGCGCCGCCCGGAAATCGCTCGAGCAGACGCTCGGCCGCGACCCGACCGTCGCGGAGCTGTCGGCGCAGACGGGCCTCTCGCCCGAGGACATCGCGGCGGCGGAGACGGCCGTGATCCCGGCGGAGTCGCTCCAGCAGGAGGCCGGCGAGGACGGCTTCACGCTCGAGCAGGTGCTCGGCGACTGGACGCAGGAGGAGCGGATGGTCGAGTACGTCGCCCTGCGCGCGGCGATCGAGCGCCTGCCGGAACGGGAGCGGCAGGTCGTGTATCTGCGCTTCTACCACGGCCTGACGCAGGATCGGGCCAGCCGGGTGCTGGCGGTCAGCCAGGTGCAGGTATCCCGGCTGGAGCGCCGCGCCGTGGGACGTCTGCGCGAATGGCTCGAATAATACTTTTTCCTGAAAGAAAAAGGTTCAAAAAGAACTTTGTATTCGCTTCTAAACGGCAGCTTTTCCAAGGCTTTGCGCCCGGTAACGAAACAAAGCCTTTCATTGGACAACAGCATAAGAGTCCCGGCGGCGTTGACCGGGAGGCGGGCGATTTCA
>CAJOFW010000336.1:0-617 GCA_905234005.1 uncultured Oscillospiraceae bacterium | reverse complement strand
GGGGGTAAAAGGCATGACTTTTACTTTTACAGGCAAAAAATACGAGGTCTCCGACGAGCTTCGCGCCTACGCGGAGAAGAAGCTCAGCAAGATCGACCGTCTGTTCCGCACCGAGAGCGACGCGTTTGTGACGTTCCGGTATGAGCGCGGCCGGTGCACGGCGGAGGTCACGATCCGCAACAACGGGATGTTTTACCGCGTGTCCGAGGTGACGAGCGATATGTTCGCGTCGATCGACTCGGCGGTCGCGGCGATCGAGCGGCAGGTGCGCCGCAATAAGACCCGGCTCGAGAAGAAGCTCCGCGACGGCGCGTTTGAGCGTGTAGCGCCGGAGGTACCGGAGGAGGAGGGCGAGGAGCCGGTCGAGTTCAACATCGTCCGGTCGAAGCGCTTCTCGATCAAGCCGATGACGCCGGAGGAGGCGGTCTTGCAGATGGATCTGCTCGGCCACGAGTTTTTCGCGTTCCGCAACGAATCGGAGGACGGCGTTTTCGCGATCGTCTACAAGCGCAAAAACGGCGGCTACGGCCTGATCTCCGCCACCGACGCCGACGAATGACCCGCGGCGCGTAACGAATAAACGATAATCCCCGCCCGGGCGCTGAAACCCGGGCGGG
>CAJOFW010000335.1 GCA_905234005.1 uncultured Oscillospiraceae bacterium | reverse complement strand
CGGGCGCGGCTCTTAGGCTTGCGGACGATCTCATCGTCACCACCGGCGAGGGCGCGAACGGCGTCTTCTCCTACGGCGGCGGGATCACCATGACCGATACGGTCGTGGAGTGCTATGGAAACGAGAACGCCCATGGCATCGACGCCGTGCAGGGCGGCACGATCTACGGTGTGGGCATTGACGTATACACCTCCGGCATCAACTCTGGCGCGGCGGCGACGGATACCGGCGGCGGGATCATCGAGCTTGTCGATTCCGCGCTGGCGGCCCGCATGGCGCCCGGCGTCTATATGGATGGGGACGGCAAGGCGAGCCTCACGAACACCACCGTCACCGTGGGCTTTGATCGGGACGGGAATGCTGTCGATTGGGCCTATGTCACAAACGACGGCAGGGACGGCGTCTCCGACGAAACGAAGCAGAACACCGCCGAGGGACTGGTGCTCACGGGAAATGCCGTCATCACGGCGATGGATACGGACGTGATCGCGCCCTGCGGCGTGAAGTTCCACAGCCAGTCGGCCACCTCGCAGGTGGGCGTGCTGACGATGACCGGCGGCTCGATCACCTCCACGGCCTATGATGTGATCTATGTCACGGGCGCGAATGGCTCCGGGGTCCTGGACGGCGTGACCTGCTTGCCCGCCGAGGGCCGGTATCTCATCCGGGTGTGCAACCTCGTGCCCGCGAACCTGGCGGAGCCCGGCGTCGGGGCGAAGATCTGCGCCGCGACCGGGGACTTCACCCTGAAAAACGGCGTCTATACCGGCGACGTGTGGGCGCTGAACGCGGTGGAGGAGGAGACCTGGGGCGCGCAGCTCGATGGCGCGGGCCGGTATGACAATTCCCTTGTCCTGACCGTGGAGAACGCCGAGTGGGCGGGCGCGGCGAGCCATGTCAGCGAACTGACCCTCTCCAAAAATGCGGTGTGGGCCGTGACCGGCGACAGCGATATCGGTTCGCTGACCGTTGGCGCGGGCTGTGCGGTGAAGCTTCCGGCGGGCGCGGTCGTGACGATAAACGGCGCAGCGGCGGATGCGCTGGCCGCGGGAACGTATGAAAACGTGTGTGTCACCCTGGCGTGACGGAAAGGAGAAAAGGCATGAGAAAGACATTTTCGATCCTGCTGACGCTGGCGCTGCTTGTGACAGTATGCGCGCTGCCTGCGCAGGCCATGGCTTCCATGGACATGGCGATCATGGCGTCGAACGAGGCGGAGACCGTGACCCTGACGGAGGATACCACGCTGGACGCCGGGGAGTACACCGAAAACGTAGAGTGCGACGGCCATACCCTCACGCTGGGAGAGGGCGCGAAGCTCTCCGGCGCGGTGAACGGCGGTAGCTCATCGTCGGAGCGGGCGCGAAATGGACCGTGACCGGCACCAGTAAGCTTTCCTGTCTGTCCCTGGACGCGGATTCCGTGATCGCGGGCTCCATGGGCAAGGCCGCCACCATGACGGTGGACGGGATCATCGACATCCTCAAGACCGGCAGCACCTACGAGGGCGATATCGAGGTCTATTTCGGCGATATGTCCTATCCGCTGTATATCACGGACGCCTCCGGCGAGATCACCGTGGACGATGCGGCGGCGGTGGAATTCACCGGCGAGCTGACGGAGACAGGCCTGACCGACTTCGCCTTTGCCAGCAGGACCCACGGTCTTCTTGACCTGAAGGGGGAGACGGACGGCTTTTTTACCATCGGCGGCAAGACGAAAAACGTTGACGCCGATGCACTTGATCTGCGGCCTGAGATCCAGGAAAAGCTGCACTTTGACGGCTTCAACAGCACGCTTACGGGCTGGACGGCTCCGGCCATCTCCATCACCGGCGGGGCGAATGCCGTGATCGAGGGCGTGTATGCGGATTCCGACTATCACGTCATGGAGATCGGCGGCAGCGAGACGGCGGGGGACACCATCGCCGTGTACCGCAACTCTTATTTGAACCGCCAGACCTTTGACGGGAGCACCATCGGCGGCTCCTCCTGGTGCCATACCACGAGCCTGTTCGCCCGCGGCAACGTCCGTATGTCCATGAGCGTGGGCAACTCCCAGACCTATTACTACGGCACCGCCGCCGTCGTGGACGGGTGGTCGGCCATGGCGACGGACGCCGGCGGCCGCACCGGCGTGGATGTGCTGATCTATAACTCCTTTGCCCGGAACCTGCTGGGCGGCTACGGCACCTATGCCGATACCGGCTGCCGCGTGTTCCTGTACGGCACCGATTTCATGAGCGCGGAGTTCGGCGGCATCATCGCGAACAACGGCGAGATCTACGTCACGGATTCCGACGAGGCGAATACCGACACCAACTCCCTCCGCGCCGAGGTCTCCGCGCCGTACCAGAGCTTTGCCTATGATACGCTGGAGCCGCTGGCCTACGCGGAGGAGGGCGATATCCTCTCCGAGAACACCGCCTCCGCCTGCCTCGGCTTCCGCAACGGCGTCATGATGCACGTCCCCGACCTGATGGGCGCGGGCGGCAAGATCTCCGACAAGCCCGGCATCCTGTATGTGAAGAACGCCACCCTGGGCACGTCTCTTGACTGCGCCCCCGAGGACTGGGCGACAGGCGGCTATGAAAAGAGCTGGACAGACATGGCGGGCGAGGATACCTGGGCCTGGATCGAGCACACTCTCGGTTCCGCGATCCTGGTGCGCAGCGACAGCGCGATCATCAAGCTTACGAATGCAGATATCCAGAGCTGGAGCGGCGTCATCCTGCAGTCCATCCTGAACGCAGACGACCACGGCAACTTCATCGGCGCGGACGATACGGTCAGCGACTGGATCGGCATCTGGCTGGAGGCCGACGGCGGCACGGC
>CAJOFW010000334.1 GCA_905234005.1 uncultured Oscillospiraceae bacterium | reverse complement strand
GGGGGACGCATGAAGAAGATCAAAAACATCGTGATAGGCGGCATCCAGCAGAAGGTATTCAACCTCGTCCTGTTTACGATCATCCTGATGATGGCGGTCAACACCGTCGTGATCGTTTACGAGGCGGGCCGCATCGGCCGGCTCGAGACCGAGACGAACGCGCTGATCACCGACTCCATCACAACCATATCGCAGCAGACGATGGACGGCGTTCTGCACAAGAGCCTCACGCAGAGCACGCGGATGCAGGCGAACATCGCCGACGATCTGTTCGCCGACACGGTGGGCGTCGTGCGGATGCTGGCCGACTACGCCGGGCACATATTCGCCGACCCGTCGGCGTACAGCCTCCGGGCGGTATCTCCGCCCGACCCGTCGAAGGACGGCGAGATCAGCGTCCAGCTTCTGACCGAGGCGGGCGTCGACGTCACGTCGCCGGCCACGGCATGGCGGCTCGGACTCATCGGCAACATGGCCGACATGATGACCGCCCTCTACGCGAACGCGAACGTCGACTCCTGCTACGTGGCGCTGCCAGACGGCGTGATGCTGCTGGTGGACGACCACGCCGGGTCGAAGTTCGACGAGAACGGGGCCATTCTGTCCATCCCCATCCGGGAGAGGCAGTGGTACGTCGGCGCGGTCGAGACGGGCGGGCTGTACTTCACCGACGTGACGACGGATGTGTTCACCGGCGAGATCAGCATCATGTGCTCCCTGCCGGTCTACCAAAACGGGCGGCTTGCGGCCGTCATCGGCGCCGATCTGTTCTTAAACGACATGGCCGAGGCCGTGGACACCTCGAACGATAACGGCGGCTTTGTGCTGATCGTCAACGGAAACGGTCACGTCGTCCTCTCCCCGCGGACGGAGGGCGTTTTCAGCGGATGAGGCCGAGGATCTGCGTGCCTCCGGCAGCGCCGCACTCGCAGGCTTCATCCGCGGCGCCCTCGAGGACGAGACGGACGTGTGTCTCATCGAGGCGGACGGCGAGAGCTGCTACATGGTCGGCGCGCCGATCGAAACCGTGGGCTGGGCGGTCGTCTCGGTCGTCCCGAAGGCCGTCACCGATCAGCCGACCGTCATGCTGACCGAGAGCTACGAGAGCATCCAGAGCGACGCGCTGACGCTGTTCAATGACGGGCTGTCGAACGCGAAGCGGACGATCATCGTGCTGATTCTTCTCGTGGTGCTCCTCGGCTCCGCCGGCGCGCTCACGCTGTCCAAACGAATCGTCAGGCCGCTCGAGACGNNGGCGGAAACAACATCCAGTTCAACATGGAGCCGGCCTTCCGCACCGGCGACGAGATCGAGGTGCTGGCAGAATCCTTCGCGGCGCTGTCCGCGAAGACCGTGCAGTACATCGGCGAGGTAGCGAGAGTGTCGGCGGAGAAGGAACGCATCGGCACGGAGCTTGCCCTCGCCACCCGCATACAGGCGGATATGCTGCCGAACATCTACCCCGCGTTCCCGGAACGGACGGAGTTCGACATCTACGCCACGATGAACCCTGCCAAGGAGGTCGGCGGCGACTTCTATGACTTCTTCCTCGTCGACGACGATCACCTGTGCGTCGTCATGGCCGACGTGTCCGGCAAGGGCGTACCGGCGGCGCTGTTTATGATGGCCTCGAAGATCATCCTGCAGAACAACGCCATGCTCGGCAAATCCCCGGCGCAGATCCTGACCGACACCAACGCCGCCATCTGCTCGAACAACCGCGAGGAGATGTTCGTGACGGTCTGGCTCGGCATTCTGGAGCTGTCCACCGGACACCTGACCGCCGCCAACGCCGGGCACGAATACCCCGTCCTGCGAAGGCCGAACGGCATGTTTGAGCTTGTGAAGGACAGGCACGGCTTTGTCATCGGCGGCATGGAGGGCGTCAGATACAAGGAGTATTCGCTCGAGCTGGAGCCGGGCGCGAAGCTGTTTCTGTACACGGACGGCGTGCCCGAGGCCACGGACGCCGAAAACGAGCTGTTCGACACGTCCCGGATGCTCGACGCCCTGAACGCCGAGCCGGACGCCTCGACCGTGCGGATACTGGAGATCGTCCGCGAGGCCGTGGACGCCTTCGTCCGGGACGCCGAGCAGTTCGACGACCTGACCATGCTGTGCCTGAAATACATCGGCCCCGGCGAAAAAACACCCGGCGCTGTCGAATCCGACGGCAAGCCCGGCAAGAGCGCATAATGCTTTTCCCCAAAGAAAAAGTATCAAAAGAAATTTGTATTCGCTTCTATAAGACGGGAACGAAAAGCGTATGATGGAATCAACCGAAATCAAAAACCTGTCCGAGGACTTTGAGCGGACGCGGCGGCACATTGAGGCCCTTCTGCGCAAAAGCCACACCGCCGAGGCGGTCGTATCGGAGACGACGCTGATCTTCGAGGCGCTGTGCCACAGCATATTCGCCCAGCAGGAGGACGCCGTCATCCGGGTGTCCGGCGCGGAGCGGCTGGGGTATGTCTCGATACGGCTCGGCTTTGAGGGCCGGATGTACATCCCCGAGAGCGACGAGGGCGGGGAGCTGTCCCCCGAGGGGATGGTGCTGCGGGCCTACGCCGACAAGCTCGACTGCAGCTATCATTCCGGCTACAACCGCATCCTCATCACCGTCCGCCGGGGAAGCCTCGCCTCGCTGCTGCCCTGCGTCATCGGGATGCTGGCGGCGATCGCCGTGGTGCTGCCCATCCGTGTCCTGTCCGACACCAAGGCGTCCCTGCTGCTTCTCTATAACCTCGTCTTCCCG
>CAJOFW010000333.1 GCA_905234005.1 uncultured Oscillospiraceae bacterium | reverse complement strand
ATCCGCCCCCGAGCCGACATCCGTTCCGACAGTGGAACCGACGTGCACACCCGAGCCGACTCCTGCTCCGACGGCGGTGCCGACATCCACAACGGAGTCGACGCCAAGCGGAGAGCCCGCGGCAGCACCCGAAACAAATGAGCCTGATCCGAGGGACACGTCGGACGAGGGCGCACACGAGCCGGACAAAACCAACTCCGATAATTCCGGCGAAGACGACGAAAACGAAGCGCCGACGCCGGTCGCCGACGACTCGACGCCCTCTGACGAACCGGACAACAGCGCACCGCAGCCGGAAAACAGCACCCCGCAGCCTGCGGGCGGCCTCTCCGGGCAGACGCCTGACAGCGGCTCCCGCAGCGCGGACGCCTCTGCAGGCGGCGCATCTCCCCGCACGGGGGACGCCTCGCACCCGGGTCTGCTGCTCGCGCTTGTGACCGTCTGTCTTGCCGGCCTGATCGCGGCCGGCGGACGCCTCCGCCGACGGAGGCGCGGATAAGAACCGCTTAACGCAGATGAAAAACCGTTTTATTATGCACGCAAATCCCATGGAAGGAGGGAGCGACCGATGAAGAAGACCCGTCTGCGGACTCTTGCCGCAGCCCTGCTTGTTTGCTCCCTGTTGATGTCGTTTATCCCCGGCGGCGCGATCCGTGCCTCGGCGGAATCCGAAGACGATTGGTTCGATATTGGGACGGATGATGTGATCACCGTATTCAGCGAGAGCGACGATTCCGAGCCGGAGCCGCAGGACGCGTATGCGTATGAGTCCGACGGCGATACCGCGGCTGTCATTGACCTGGTGAGCGCGGACGCGCCCGCCGTGGACGAGCCCTGACCTCGATGCCGATCTTGAATCCGATCTCGAGGCCGATCCCGAACCCGACCTTGAGGCCGACGTCGAGACCCCGGAGCAGATGGCGGCCTCCGTCCCGCTGGACGAGCTGACAGGCGTGCCGGCGGATGATCTTCTGTCGGTGGCCCGCAGCCAGCTCGGCTATACGGAGAGCGACAGCAACTATATCCTCGACGCATCCGGCGAGCGCAAGGGCTATACCCGCTATGGCGGCTGGTACGGCGAGCCTTACGGCGACTGGAACGCGATGTTCGTTTCCTTCTGCCTGTATTACGCCGGCGTTTCCGGGGAGCTTGTGCCCCGGGCCGATGACGCCGAGGCCCTCGCGGAGTCCCTGCGGTCGAACGATCTCTTCGTTCCGGCCGACGACGGCGCGGAGCCGCCGGAGCCGGGCGAGCTTGTATTTCTCCGCCTCCCGACCGGGGACGGCGGGGAGGAATTCCGCGTCGGCATTCTCGCGGAGCTGAAATACGAGGACGAGCTGACCGAGGCCGACGGCGCGCTCTACGACGCCCCGGACGAGTCGGACGCGCTGTCCGATGAGGCGGAGGCTCTGCCCGATGCGACCGACGCGCCGGAGACCGAAGAGCCCTCGGACGACGACGCGGAGGAGGAACGCCGCCTGTGCCTCGTGCTGATCGAGGGAGACTCCGATGACCGCGTGCGTCAGACGGTATACGCGTCGGACGGCGCGGAGATATACGGCTTCGGCCTTCTGCCCGAGCCGGAGGATACCGACGAGCGGGCGGACTGGCCTGCCTTTGACCGCGCCGTCACACTCGACGGCGTCGTTGTGAGCGTGAGCGCCGACGAGGGCGTATTCCCCGGTGACGCCGCGCTCTCCGTGGAGGAGGCCCCCGCGGAGGCCCTGCCCCAGGTGGACGAAGCGGTCGAGAGTATGCGCGACGAGGCGGTTTCGGTCGCGGCGTCGTATACGTTCGACATCAGGATCCTTGACGGCGAGGGGAACGAGCTGCAGCCCGGCGGCGAAGGACGGGTCAGGGTCTCCTTCTCCATGGCGGAGGTGAGCAGCCCGATCCTCGATACCCAGGTCTACCACATCGAGGAGGACGGCGAGCAGCTCGTCGCCCAGTCTCTCGAGGTGGAGACGGAGGGCGACACCGCCACGGTGGAGACGGACGGCTTCTCGTTATACACCGTCGAATTCACCCACGGCGAGCTGCAGTATGTTCTCGATGGCGGCGGCGTCGTGAAGCTCACCGAGCTTCTCGCGGCGATCGGGATCGAGGGCGACCCCGTCGGCTGCTCCGTCAGCGCGCCCGAGCTGTTCAACGTCATTATGGGCACGGAGGATTCCGTGCGCTATCTCACCACCTTCGACGGCGAGAGCGCGACCACCTGTCCGACAAACGACCCGGAGGGCGACGTGATGTACATCGCGTCCTACGCGCCGTTTTCCTCGGAGGAGTGGATGGACGTCATCGTGGACAGCGCCGTCTATCACATCATCGTGACGGACGCGATCATGGA
>CAJOFW010000332.1 GCA_905234005.1 uncultured Oscillospiraceae bacterium | reverse complement strand
AAATACGGGTAGCGCCTCATGGTGAGCCGCACCGCGTCCTTCAGCCGCTCGCCGTCGATCATATCCTTCATGGTCATGGTGACCCGAAGGGTGTGGGGATACAGCTCCGTTGTCTCATAAATGGAGCGAAGCTCCGAGTGCAGTTCGTATTGCATGGTATATCACACCTGTATAATATATGATTCGATATGCTTCGGAAATGCGGATGTTCCGGCTTGTCAGAAGAATCCGTTTGCCGAGAGGGCCGACCGGCCGTGTTCGGCGGCTGCGCAGCCAGGGCCGCACGCTGCCATCACGCCGCGGCCGCGTCTATTATAACACAGAAACAGGAATTTTGCACCCGGCGGCCGCTGGCTGTATTATATGACAGTTGACTTTCCAGGACTGGGGTAGTATAATCGGCTGGCAAAATTCTTAACAAAGGTCTCATGAAAAACAGTGCTGCGGTTGCAAAACGCAAAAAATCCGCTGCAGCGTTAGCCCTGTCACTTGCCGCGACGCTGCTGCTGACGTCGCTGCTCGCCGGCTGCGGCAAAACCGAACCTGCGCCCGTCGCGGACACGCCGGAACCGGCCGCCACGACGGAGCCGACCGCCGCACCGGAACCCACCGCCACGCCGGAGCCTTCCGAGGAGCCTGCCGCCTCCGAGGAGCCGTCGGCCGAAATCGAACGGCAGGACGGCGAGCGCTTCGAGGCGGTCATCGTCATCGAGGGCATGGAGGAGACCGTACAATACGAGCACGTCCGGAACGCATATATCGGGTTTGAGATGGACTACGAGTATGAGTCCCTCGAGCGGCAGTCCGACGCGGTTTGCGATCGCTTTATCTCCATCTACGACGACCCCGAGGAGCCGATGAACTATCTCGAGGTGTCAAACAGCGCCGAGGACGCCGAATTCGTCGCCGCCTCCATCAAGAAGTCCCTGGAGGACGATTACGACATCATCGAGGAGACGTACACGCTTGACCGTGCGGGCGACTGCATCCGACTCGACGCGTCCGGCGCCAAAGACGGCGGCGGAACGCCCGATATTCTGTACACGGTGTATATCATCCCCGCCGACGACGGCTGCCGTATCGCCATGGCGCAGTATTCCTTTGAGAGCGCGGAGGGCTTTGGGCGGCGATTCTCCTGCATGGTGAACACCCTCAAGGTCATCGCTGTCACCGAGGAATACGAAGGCCCCGAGGACAACGGCAACGGGGAGCTGACTCCCGGCTGGACAGGCGCGGATTTCGGCGAGCTGAACGGCATCGACTTCGAGGTCGAGCCGGACGGGGACGACCACGAATGGACAGGCGCTGACTTCGGCGAGCTGAACGGCATTGACTTCGAGGTGGAGCCGGACGAGGACGACCACGAGTGGACAGGCGCTGACTTCGGCGAGCAAAACGGCAATTGATTGTAACCGATCGGTATCCGATTCTCCGGGCTGCTGAACAGTTACCTTTTTGATGCTTTTTCTTTTGGGAAAAAGTATGGCACCTGTACGATCATCCGAACGCCGCGGCGGTTCATGTGTGTGAGCGTGAACCGCCGCGGCTTTGTCGCGGTCATTCGCCGTCCGTTCCGTACAGCGCCGCGACGGAGGCCATGTGTCGGCGCATCGCCTCCACGGCCTCGGGCGGGCCGAGAAGCTGCACCCGGTCGCCGAGGCCGAACAGCCAGCCGAAGAACTGCTCGTTTACGGCGGCGTCCACCGTGACGGTGAAATGGCGGTCGTCCTGCCGAACCATCATGACGTCGTGGCCGAAGAAGTCGATCGCGACGCCGGCCATGCTCTCGTCAAACCGCAGCTTCACCCGGCTGATTTTGCCCGAGAACATCCCGAAGTGGGCGTCCGTGTACGCGGCCATGTTGAGGGTGTCGAACACCGCGCCGCCGTCCCGGCGTATGTCGGTGACGGCGATGTCGAGCATTTTGTCCACACGAAAGTGCTTCATCGCGCCGCCCTCCCACGCGAGGAGGTAGTAGTTCTCGTTGTCGAGAAGAAGCGACCACGGGCTTGCGAGGTAGCGCTCACCGCCCCGGCGGAGTACGCGCTCATGGCGGATATTCCATGTGAAATACTGAAACGTGATCGCCCGGTTCTGCGCGATCGCGGCGCTGATTCGATCCACGCTGTAATAGATCGTCTCGTTCATGCTCTTGACCCGGCCCCGGACGTGGATCTCGTGCCGGAGCTGCTGTGCCTGATGGACGCTTGCGAGCTGCTCGAGCCTTTGTATAAGCTCCATGGATTTCTTCTCGGTGATGAATTTCGACGACTGCACGGCGTCCACCAGAAGCTTCAGCTCCGCGAGCTGAAAACGCCGCTGGCCGATGTAATAGCCCGTCGTCGAGCCGAGCCGCACCGACTGTACGTCGCAATCGAGCTGCCGCAGTGCGTCGAGGTCGTCATACAGGCTCTTGCGAATGACGGGCAGGCCCTGTCCCTCCAGGTATTCGAGCATCTGCGTGCCGGTCACCGGGTGTTCCTCGTCGGTGTTTGCCAGCAGATACTCGTACAGCCGGAACAACCGGAGCTTGTGCGAGGACGCCATATCCGATCACCTCCCCATAAAGCATACCACAGAATCCCGCCCGAGACAAGCGGCGTCAAGTCCGGGGTAGCCCCAATCGAGGGAGAAGGGAAGCCCCAATACAAAAATGTCTCTTCATGCAAACCGATAAAGGGATTGCATGAAGAGACGTGTGCCATATGGCGGTGGGGCATGCATATGAAGAGGAGCGCCGCGTCGCCG
>CAJOFW010000331.1:1558-3115 GCA_905234005.1 uncultured Oscillospiraceae bacterium | reverse complement strand
CGGCCGAGCTTGCCGGTCAGACCGCTGATCGCGTCCTGCGGCGCGTCGATGGCCACGCTGATGAGCGAGACGTTCTTCTCGGGGTACGGTATGCCCATGCGGCCGATGATATACCGGCTGTACTCGTGCAGCAGCAGGTTGATCTCCTGCGCGCTGCCGCTGTCCTCCACCACGATCGCGATGATCGCGATGCGTGTATCCTGCTCCGTCATATGTCCTCCCTCCCGGTTTCGACCTTATCGAGAATGCCCTTCAGGTACGCGATGGTGACGCCGTAATTCGTCATCGGCACGCCGGCACGCCTTGCCTGCGCAATGCGGGCGCACACGGCGCGGCGGTTCAGCATACAGCCGCCGCACTGGATGATGAGGTCGTAATCCCCGGCGTGCGCCGGAAAATCCGCCCCGGCGGTCACGTCCACGGTGAGGCCCGGCCCGGTGCGGGCGCGGAGCATACGCGGAATCTTGACGCGGCCTATGTCCTCGTCCAGCGGCGCGTGCGTGCAGCACTCGGCTATCAGGACGCGGGAACGCTCCGTCAGCGATTCGATGGCGCGGACGCTGTCGGTGTAATACGCGATGTCGCCCTTGTACGCGGCGAACAGGATCGAAAACGACGTGAGCTTCGATTTTTCCGGCTTGACGGCGTATACGCTGTCGAACACCTGCGAGTCCGTCACGATCAGCGCCGGCGGCTCCCGGAGACTGTCAAGCGCCCGCTGCAGCTCCTCAGGCTGGACGCACACGGCGACGCAGTGACGGTCAAGCGTCTCACGGATCGTCTGCACCTCGGGGATGATGAGCCGCCCCTCCGGGGCCTGCGGGTCCTGCGGCATGACGAGGACGACGACGTCCCCCTCGGCGACGAGCCCGCCCAGAATGAACCGCTTTTCCGGCGTGCGGGCGGCGGCCTTGATCAGCGCCTCGCGCAGCTCGTCCACGCCCTGTCCGGTCGCGGCGGATACGAGGATCGGTTCAAGACCGGACGCCGCCCGGACAGCCTCCACAAGCGCCGCGTTCTCCGCGTCCGAACGCTCGTCCGCGTGGCTCACGACGGCCAGCGCCGGGACGGACAGGGCGCGGAAGCTCTCGATCCATGTAAGCTCCAGGGTCATATCATCCGCGTCCGAAAAAATGACGGCCGCGATGTCCGCCGACGCCGCCGCCTTCCGGGACGCCGCTGTCCGGAGACTGCCCAGCGCGCCCGTGTCGTCGTAGCCCGCCGTGTCGAGCAGGACGCACGGGCCGATGCCGTGAATCTCCATCGTCTTTTTGACGACGTCCGTCGTCGTGCCCGCCTCCGCCGAGACGATCGAGACAGGCTGCCTGGCGAGCGCGTTGATGAGCGAGGATTTCCCCGCGTTCATGCGGCCGAAAAAACCGATATGCGTCCGGCTCGAGACCGGCGTCGCGTTCAGGGATTTGTCCGTGTTCAGGGATTTGTCCATGGTGCGTGCTCTCCTTTCTCCGTCAGTCCCAGCGGTATGACCGAGGCGTAATCACGCCCGCCCACGTTCTCACGGCGGATGGCGACGTCGACGCCGAACGCCGAACGCAT
>CAJOFW010000331.1:0-1374 GCA_905234005.1 uncultured Oscillospiraceae bacterium | reverse complement strand
TGAGAAGCTCCGGCTCCGCCGCCAGCGCCCGGGCGATCAGTACAAGCTGCAGCTCCCCGCCGCTGAGCCGGTCGCAGCGCTTTCCCGCAAGCCGGGTCACGCCGGCAAGCTCCATCGCGTTCCGGGCCGCCTCCCGATCCGCCGCGCCGGGGACGGAGAAATCGCCGAGGTACGGACTGCGGCCGAGCAGAACCATCTCCTCCACGCTGTAGGAGAACACCGGCGTCCGCGCCTGCGGGACATAGGCGACGCGCCGCCAGAGCGCCCGGCCCCGTATCGTGCGGATATCGGCGCCGTCGAGCCGTGTAAAGCCGCTGTCCCAGCGCAGAAAGCCCAGAAGACACTTGACAAGCGTCGTCTTCCCCACCCCGTTCGGGCCGAGGATCGCGACGACCTGCCCCGTCTCCGCCGAGAGGCTCACGTCGGTCAGGATCGGGTACGAAAACGAGCCGGCGACGATTTCGATGCTCATGTGCGAAGCCCTCCCGTTCGGCGCAGCAGCAGGATGAAGACGGGCGCGCCGATCACCGCCGTGAGGATGGACACCGGTATCTCCGACGCGGACACGCACCGCGCCAGCGTGTCGACGAGCAGCATGAACAGCGCTCCTGTCAGGATCGACGCCGGTACGACGCGGCGGTTGTCGTTTCCGAACAGCATCCGCGAGATGTGCGGGATGAGAAGCCCCACCCAGCCGATGACGCCGCAGACGGACACGACCGCCGCCGTCGTCATCGCCGCGGCGAGTATCACGAGCGAGCGCACCAGACGCAGATTGACGCCGAGCGACCGGGCCTCGTCCTCGGGCAGCGACAGGGCGTTCAGCCGGAAGCGCAGAAGGAATATGACCGCCGTGCCCGCGGCGATCAGCGGCACGCCGATCAGCATATTCGCCCGCGTCACGCCGGAGAACCGCCCCAGCAGCCAGAACGTGATGACCGGCAGTACATCCTGCGGGTCGGCGACATACTTCACGAGCGATACGAGCGCCGAAAACAGCGAGCTGATGACCATGCCCGCCAGAATCAGCATGAGCACGGACGGGCTTTTGTCCGCGCCCATGCCCCGCGTCACAACGAACACGAGCGCGACCGCCGCGAGGCCGAACGCCAGCGCGGTAAGCTGCACCGTCATCGACCCTCCGCCGAGCAGGATGCCCAGCGCCGCGCCGAACGACGCCCCGTTCGCGACGCCCAAGGTGTCGGGCGTCGCGAGCGGATTTCCGAACAGGCTCTGGAACGCCGCCCCGGAGGCCGCGAGCCCCGCGCCGGATATCATCGCCATGACGATGCGGGGAATGCGGATGTTAAATAAAACCGTGTGGACGCTGCCCGCCGTCTCCCCCCTGCCAACGAGCGCCGCGAACACGTCGGC
>CAJOFW010000330.1:1350-3825 GCA_905234005.1 uncultured Oscillospiraceae bacterium | reverse complement strand
TTTTTGATTGAAAAAGTATAAACAGCAAAAGACCGCCCGTATCGGGCGGTCTTTTGGGCGCGGTCAGAAATAATAGAAGATCGTGCTGGCGCCGCAGCAGCCGATGTTTTCACAGCGGAAGGGGTATCGTTCCTCCTGTCCGCTGTTTGTTTTGGCGGGAGGGAGGACGTATTCCGGCTGCCGGGTCTCAAGATAGCGCCGCGTCAGGTCGTCCAGAAGAGCGGCGTGAGGCATTCGCGGTTCACGGGCATTCGCGTCGTACCACGCGAACAGAGCCTCCTCGTTTACATAATGTGTCATGGCGATCGCCCCTCCGTCAATCGACCCGGTCGCCGTTTCCGTACACCTCGCAGAAGCGGGCGGAGAAGGACGGCTCCCGGCCGCGGGCGTACAGATGGGACACGTCGCCGACCGAGGCGGCCCGGAACAGGGCGACGCCCGGACGGCGTTCCTCGGTGTATATCGTCGTGACCGACGTCGGCGGCATGGCGAGACCGTGCCACAGCGCCATGGGCGACACGTTCATGAGCCGGCTCATCAGAACACAGGACACGCCGAAGTGACAGAAAAACGCCAGCGTTTCGCTGTTTGCGCGCTCTACCCGGTAGCACAGCCCGTCGCGGACGTAGCCGTGCTCGGCGAGCAGCGCCTCGAACGGCTCGATCACCCGGTCATATGCGCCCTTCACGTCCATCTCGGCGAAGACCGGATGCTCATGCCAGCGCTCGCGGTCGAACAGAACGGGGCTTGATTCCATATCCTGCGGCAGCCAGTCCCACGGGACGTGGCTGAGCCCGCCGCCGCAGTCCGGGCGGCGTACCCGGACGGAGAACTCCCGGAGCCAGTCGCACGGCGTCGCCGTCCGTCCGGCGCGTTCGAGCGTCGGCTGCGCCGTATCCCGGGCGCGGGTGGAGACGTAATACGCGGCGACGTCCATCGGGGCGACGCGGTCGGCCAGCATTGCGGCCTCCAGCCTGCCTGTTTCGGTCAGGCTGTCGTTCTCATAGTCGGGATCGCCGTGGCGAATCAGAAGAAGCTTCATACTCTTTTAACCCCAATGATCTGTTTTCTGTCCTCATACTTTCCCCAAAAGAAAAAGTATCAAAAAGGCAACTGTTCAGATACCCCCGCCGCCTCGCTTCTGTTTGCGCCCGAAGGCGCAAATAGAAGTATCAGTCCTGTTCCCCGAATACATGGGCAAAGTAGTCCGTATCCAGCACGCCCTCGCAGTAGAGGATTTTATTGCGCACAATGGTTCGGATCGAATCGACGTACCCCTCGGGAAGCTCCGCCGTCCCGTCCGCCGGGATGAACTGGCCCCGGGCGGCATTGTAGGTGCCGAGCGTCGTTTTCCAGTCGTAGTTCAGCGTGAATACAAGCGGCTCCGCGTCGGAGAACACATCCCTTCCGGGCAGCAGCCGCGAATCCCAATCGGTGCCGAAGAGATTCGACAGCGTCGGGAGGATGTCGAGGCTCGAGGTCGGCGTGTCCACGACGATCGGATCATCGTACTCCAGACAGCCGCACCATAGGATGAGCCGGTTGTGATCGCGCTCGAGCATCGTCGTCACGTCGTAGCCGTACAGCTCCGAGAGATACGGCAGGCTCCCGAGCGGGCCGTCGCCGTCGAGGCCGTAGGGAAAGTGGTCGGCGGAGAGGACGATCACCGTATCGTCCGCGATGCCGGCAGACTCCAGCTCGCCGACGAGATAGGTCAGCGCGTCCTCCAGCTCGAGATTGGCCGCGATGTACGCCCTGACCGTGTCGGAATAATCCAGCTCCTGCACCTCGTCCCAGTGCTTGCGGCTCATGGCGTTGCCGCCATGGCTGTACAGGCTGTGGCCGCTCACGGTCATGTAGTAGATGTTGAACGGCTGCTCGTCGATGTAGAGGGGCAGCGTCCCCTCGAGCATCTCCAGATCGCTCTCCGGCCACTGGGATTCGACGTATTCCTCCATGCCGTTGCCCCAGCCCATGAAGCCCTGGGAATAGCCGAGATTGATGTGCGTCCGGTGCCGGTCGTAGTAGGTGTAGTCGTTGTTGTGGAACGCCCAGCCGAAGTAGCCGAGGCGGTCGAGCTGGCTTCCGATCGTGAGGTAGTTGTTGTGGCTCGCGGTGTTCTTGACCGACGCGCCGCCGTCGGTCGGGAGCATGCCGAAGAGGACCTCGTATTCGCCGCCGGTCGTGCCCGCCGTTGCCGGCTGGTAGTAGTCGGTGAACTGGATGCCCTTTGTCGCAAGGCGGTACAGCGTCGGCGTAAGCGTCTCGTCGATGACCTCGGCGGCGAACGCCTCGGCGGTGATCAGGATGAGGTTCTTGCCCTCGAACAGCCCGGTGTACGCGTTCTTCCGGCTCGGCGTCAGCGACGCGACGTAGCGGTCAAGCTCCGCGAGCGTGCCGCTTGACGATTCGGCCAGCGCTTCAAAGTCGATGTCCAGCTCGCTCAGTCCGTAAGGCGTCGGCGTCGGCTCGGGC
>CAJOFW010000330.1:0-1330 GCA_905234005.1 uncultured Oscillospiraceae bacterium | reverse complement strand
GGCGGAGACGGCTGCCGTCTCCGTCGGCCGCGCCGCGGGCGTCGGGGCGGGGGCGGATTCGGCGGGCGTCGCCGTCGGCTGCGGCGCGGCGGACAGCTCAAAGCCGGATTGACTTTGGGTCAGGCCCAGCTCTCTCTCCGCGTCCAGACGAAGGCCGGTCAACAGCCCAAACTGCGATACGGCGGACTGGTAGCTGTACTCGCTTCCGTACAGAGCGGACATGCCCGGCGCCGAATCGAGCACAAGATGCGCCCCGCATACGCCCAGCAGGGCGACGATGAGGACACTCCACCTTGTCTGCGCCGACACGACCGCCGCGTCAAATCGACGCACGACAAGCACGTACAGCAAAAACGGCGCAAACAGCAGGAAAAGGCACAGAAGCCCCGTCGGGCTGCATACCATGTGCAGCACGTCCCCTGTAAACCCGCCGGCGGCGTCAGCGGCGCCGGACAGGACGGTTTTCGGGTCGTAGTGGACGTGAAATTCACGGTACACAAAATACGCCACGGCGTATACAATCGCGAGCAGCAGGAGCGTCACCGCCGTCACGGCCCTGTTGACGCGGGGACGGTTCGAGGCGGTGCAGACAAGGCCGGCGGCGCAGCCGTAGCAGAGACTGAACAGCGCCGTGACCGCCCAGGATACGGCCGTATTCCCCGAGTCCGTCATGAGGCGGAGAACAAGCTCCATACAGGCGATGGGAAGCGCCATCAGAAGCGCCGGGGCGATCCCGCCCGTGCCGCCATACACACGCTTGGGTTTGTTGACGCGTTTCACCAGTGGCTGTCTCCTGTCTGTATCCGAATCCGCCGCCATCGGCTGTGATTGGCCGATTGACGTGTCATGCACTATATTTCGATATATTATATCCCAATCCGACGCTATGCGCAAGAACGGAATTGGGCTTGCAATCACACCGGTTTTGGATTATGATGGATGTGCAATCCGGCGAAAGCCCTGAGGAGGCGTGACTAACCATGAAAAAGAACACACTGAAAAACGCCGCGTGGTATCCGACGGCCGTGGCCGCCTGCATCGCGGTGCTGCTGTACGTGCTGCTGACGCGGTTTCCCGGGATATGGGAGGGCGTGCGCGGATTCGTCGGCCACTTCCGGCCGCTGATTTTCGGGTGCATCGTCGCGTACATCGTCAATCCGCTCTCCAAGCTGTTCTATCGCGGCCTCCGGCATACAAAAAAGGAGAGCGCCCGCGCCGCGATCGCAAATGCGCTCACGATTGTGGCGGTAATTCTATTCCTCGTGTTCGCGCTGCTCATCATGATTCCGCAGATCGCGGAAAGCGTTGCGATGTTCGCGAACAATCTGGA
>CAJOFW010000329.1 GCA_905234005.1 uncultured Oscillospiraceae bacterium | reverse complement strand
AGAGTAGAAGAAACACAGGCTTCCCCATGGATTTGCGGGAACGCAGCGCCGACGCGGCACAGAAGAGAAGCGCCGCGATGAACAGTGTGAATATGCTGGGATACAGAATCCTCATGTGGGCGCCCTCCGAGTCCGAAAATGTGGGTATGCGCCGTCCGCCGCCGCGTCTCCGAAATGTGAATATTGTATTGATATGCGGTTCGGCATCGTGAATTGTGTGACGAAAAATTGAGGCACACGAATAACCCGGCCGGGAAGCGCCGTTTCCGTTCCGGCGGGCTCCCGACAGGCTGCTGCATGACGTATAGTGAAGGCTAAAAGCTATATTAAAATTTATACTATATGAATCCGCCGGGGATGTCAAGGGATTTTTACGATTCACGCCGAAATCGCCGGCGGCTTCTCACAGCCCCGGCAGGCCCGGTGATTTACGCGCCGGCAGCTCAATGATTCACAATAGTTGTGCCTGTTACGGTTGATTTTTTGTGATTCTGATGATAATATGGTTTTGTTCAGTTCCGTTTTTCTTTTTAAATTGACATATTTTCCCAATCTGGCAGGGGTCCATTCGCACCAGATTCATCATCCTGGCCGTGTCGGCGGTCATACTCAGCACGCTCTCCATCGGACTGCTCAGCCTGCTCTCCGTCCGCGGGGCGGTGACCCGTTCCTCGGCGGAGGAGATGCTCCTCATCTCGGAGACGCAGCAGCAGACGCTGAATACCTATCTCTACAGCGTGGAGCAGACGGTGGACACGATGTCCCGCTTTTCCTCGGACGAGCTGCACCGCTACGGCACCACGCTGGCCGAACATCTCGAGGTCGTCGAACGGCTCTGCCGCAGCGTCGCCACCAACACGACCGGGGCGCTCACATACTACTACCGCATATCGCCGGACGTATCCGTCAAAAACGTCGGGTTCCGGTATCGGGTCACGGATTCCGGCGACGTGGAGCTTCTTACGCCGACCGATCTGACGCAGGACTATTCCGACGACCCCGAGGCGGTCATATGGTACACGGTGCCAAAGGCGCTCGGCGTCTCCACATGGCTCGAGCCGTACTACAGCGCGGCGCTGGATCTGGAAATCATATCCTATGTATCGCCGGTCCACTGGTTCGGGCTTTTCATCGGCGTCACCGGCGTGGATCTCGACATCGACACGCTGGTCGATCATATCCGCAACACAACGATCTACGAAACGGGGTACTCGTTCCTCACGACCTCGACCGGCGAAATCGTCTACCATCCCACGCTTGAGCCGGGGATATCGGTCACGTCGCTGAACGAGGCGCTGGATCCGACCGTTGCCGGCTCCGGGACAACGCTCATCAGCTACGACTGCGACGGCGTCGAAAAGCGTGCGGCCTGCTCCCAGCTCGAAAACGGGATGATGCTGTACGTCTGCGCGCCGCAGTCCGAGATCGACGCCGGCTGGACGAGGCTTCTCTTCTTCATCCTCGCCGTCGGCATCCTGATCCTCACGGCGTTCGCGATCCTGTCCTCTGTAATCGCAAACCGCCTCACAAAGCCTCTCCGCCGCCTGACGGAGGCGGCCCTGGAGCTGGATAACAACAACTACGACGTGCAGCTCGATTACGACCGCGACGACGAGGTCGGCATTCTGACGCGGGCGTTCCGACAGCTCACGGATCATCTGAAGGTCTACATCGGCGACCTGAACAACAGGGCCTATGTGGACGCGATGACCTCGGTGCGGAACAAGGGCGCGTTCGACGCGCAGGCCCGCCGCATAAACGACAGCATCGCCGCCGGCGGGAATGTGCCGCCGTTTGCGATGTGTATGTTCGACTGCAACGACCTCAAGCATATCAACGACGTATACGGCCACGAGAAGGGGGACGCTTACCTCAAGACCGCGTGCGGACTCATCTGCCGGGTATTCCGGCACAGCGCCGTGTTCCGGCTCGGCGGCGACGAGTTCGCGGCCATCCTGATGGGAGAGGACTTCCACCACCGGAATTCCCTGCTTGCCCGCTTCGACGAGGCTTCCGCCGCGATCAGCGCCGGGACGGAAAATGAGTGGGAGCGCGTGAGCACAGCCCGCGGCATCGCCGTGTACGACCCCGCCCTCGACGAAAAAGCGGAGGATGTTCTGCGCCGGGCGGACGAG
>CAJOFW010000328.1 GCA_905234005.1 uncultured Oscillospiraceae bacterium | reverse complement strand
TCGATGAAGTTCAGCGTGGGGTTCGAGCCGAATTCGGACACGGCGAGGAAATCAAAGTCCCTCACAACCGCGTCGCTGTCGGGGTCGTTACAGGTATTCTCCATGTCATAGGTGCAGTTTGTGAGATCGAGCGTGATGCTCGAGGACTCGAACTCGAAGCACGTCACGTAGGACGCCGACTCGCCCGTGGACCAGCAGTAGGGCGAGGCGAAGGCGTCGTTTTGATTCCAGATGCCGTTGTAGCCGTTCGCGCCCGCGCCGCAGTACATGTTGTCGTACTTCGCCGTGTCCAGCAGATTCTCCGCCGTGTTGCGGTAGATGCTGCCGGGCAGGGACAGCTCGAAGATGGAGAGGCGCTCGCCGTCCACGTTGTTGGTGATATATTTCGCGGCGTCCTCCTCGTCGAAGTTCACGTTGTACGCAAAGTCGATGGTCTGCTCATAGGGCCGTCCCTCGAACAGCGTCACCGTGCCGGAATAGGCGTTCGAGCAGTTGATGGCGCAGTTGTCAAAGGTGGATATGCCCGTCGCGCCGCCCCGGTTGCGGAAGCCGGCCCGGCCGGTGAAGCTCGAGTCGATGCCGATGATGTGCCCGCCGGAGGCGGACACCGCGCCGCCGTCCACCCAGCTTTGCAGCGTGGAGCCGATGGCGACGCCCGTGGAGTTCGTGCCGATGATGTACATGCCGCCGGACCTCGATATGGCTGTCCTTCGCGATGACCATGCCGTCGCCGGTGTCCGTCGTGAGGCCGGAGCCGTTTCCGAGCATGGAGCCGGGATAGCCGGAGTAGCCCTCCACGTTCTCGAGATAGATGAAGCCGCCCCGGGTGGCGTCGGTCACATGGCCGTTCCAGCCGGAGACCCAGAGGTCGGTGTTGTAGACATACGCCTCGGCGGTGCCGGCGGTGGTGTCCTCCGACTCCATGTCGTAGACGCCCGTTCCGGTGGCGAACACGCCGTTTGCGATGTGGCCGAAGCTGCGCACATAGCTGCGCTCGCCGTCCGGGTCGCCGAAGATCAGCTCGCCGCCGTTCGTGGCAAAGAGCACGGCGTTATAGCCGGATTCCTGCGAGAGGCCCCAGAAGACGCTTCCGGCCTCCAGCGCGCCGAGGACGCCGCCGTTTGCGACGGAATAGCCGTTCTCGAGCAGGGCGTGCCTCACGGTGAGGCGTCCGCCGTTCGTGGCATAGGCCAGCGCCCTGCCGTTTGCGTATTCATAGCTTCCGTCGTCGTAGCGGACGATCCCGTCCTCGGAGAGCGCGATATCCTCCACCGTCACGGGCGCGTAGGTGTTCAGCGCGCCGTCGGCGTAGGCGAGGGTGCCGTCCGTGCCGGTCGCCGCGCCGGTGTAGAGATACGTCGCCGTCTCCTGTGTGTCCGAGGTGGCGGTGAAGCCGTTGAAGTCGTAGTCGAGGTACTTCGCGTACTCGTCAATAAGCTCGTTTGTCACGGCCGCGTTGCCGTCCAGACCCAGCTTCACCTTCAGCGCATTGGGCGTGACCGACGCGTTCGTGTAATAGATCGCGGTCACCGCGCCGCCCTCGTCCCGCTCCGTCACGGCGAGAGAGTAAGGCGCGTCGAGCCCTGCCTTTGCCAGCGCGGAGGCGGGCAGCAGCGCGTTCGCCGGGGCGTCCAGCACCGTGAGGCCCTCGTCCGTCACCGCATAGAACGCGCAGTCGGCGGCCATATCGGTATAGTACCCGTCCACATACAGGCCGTACCCGTGGTCGAAGGTATACAGCGCGTCCACGCCGTAGCTCGTGCCGAAGGAATAGAGGCCCTTGACCGTTTCCTCCACCATCGCGGCGGTATCGGCGTCCGGGATGTACACGATATTGTCGTTCGGGCCGATGGCGTCGCAGAGGGAGACGCCCGAGCCGTCAAAATCGGCGTACTCGATCACGCCGGTGAGGACGACGGCCTTTTTCCCGTTCAGGCCGCTCTCCTCCTTGAGAGCCAGCAGCTCGGCGTAGTTTTTCACGGCGATATCTTCGTGCAGGACGCCGTCGATGTAGATGTCCACCGCCGCGTTCGTCCCCTCGATGCGCGCTTCAGGAACAAACGCCAGCTTCGCCCCGTTCGGCGCGGTATAGCTCGAGGCGGGCGATGCCGCCTCTGTTGTCCACGCCTGCGTCTGAACCGCGCCGGAGGGCTCACCCGAGGCATAAGCCGCAAGGCCCATGAGCAGCGCAAAACACAGGAGGATGGCAAAAACAGATGCTTTCTTCATAAACACTCCTTACCCCTTTACAACGATCCGTCCGGTGT
>CAJOFW010000327.1 GCA_905234005.1 uncultured Oscillospiraceae bacterium | reverse complement strand
GACAGCACGGCGGAGCAGACCGTCACGGACAGAAAGCTCCGGAACACCCGCATCGCCGACAGCGCCGGGAAGATCACCAGCGCGGAGATGAGCAGCGACCCGACGAGATTCATCGCGAGCACGATGATCACCGCGATCGTCACGGCGATGAGGAGGTTGTACATCTCCACCGGCGTCCCGGACGCCCGGGCAAAGTCCTCGTCGAACGTCACGGCGAAGATCTTGTTGTAGAACAGCACGAACACCGCCAGCACGACGGCGGACAGCACGGCGCAGATCGTCACGTCCACACGCTTGAGCGTCAGGATCGACGTGGAGCCGAACAGCGTGGAGCATACGTCGCCGGACAGGTTTGACGACGTGGAGAAGAGGTTCATGAGCAGATAGCCGATCGCGAGCGCCCCGACGGAGATCATCGCGACGGCGGCGTCGCCCTTGATGGCCGTGTGCCGTCCGGTGCGCAGCAGCAGCACGGCGCAGAGCACCGTGAACGGGAGCACAAGCAGCGTGCTGTTCGTGAGGTTCAGGATCGACGCGACCGCCATCGCTCCGAAGGCGACGTGGGACAGCCCGTCCCCGATGAACGAAAAGCGTTTGAGCACGAGCGTCACGCCGAGCAGCGACGAGCACAGCGCGATCAGCACGCCGACGATCATCGCGTAGCGCACGAACGGGAACTCAAAATACAGCGCCAGCGTCTCAAACATGGCCGTCACCCCCCGCAAAGCCCGCGAACGCCCTGCCATCGGGACTATCGAGAAACGCGGATTTCGTCCCGAAGAAGACCTCCCGGCCCAGATAGAGGATGTGGCTTGCGTACCGCACCGCCGCGGCGGCGTCGTGGGAGATCATGACGATCGTCACGCCGTCGTCACGGTTGAGCGCCTCGATCAGCTCGTACATCTCCGCCGTGACCTTTGGGTCGAGGCCGGACACCGGCTCATCGAGCAGCAGCAGCTTCTCCGTGGCGCACAGGGCGCGGGCCAGCAGTACGCGCTGCTGCTGGCCGCCGGACAGCTCCCGGTAGCACCGCCTCGCAAGCGCTGCGACGCCCATGCGTTCCATGTTCTGCGCGGCGCGGAGCCTGTCCTCCCGGCGGTAGAACGGCCTGCGGCCGCACCGGGCCTGACAGCCGGACAGCACGACCTCCCGCACGGAGGCGGGGAAATCCTTCTGCACGACCGTCTGCTGGGGCAGATAGCCGATCTCCGTGGGGCGCAGACCGTCGCCGGTCTCCACCGTCCCGGCCATCGGCGGCTGGAGACGGAGCAGCGTGCGCATGAGCGTCGATTTGCCCGTGCCGTTCTCGCCGACGACGCAGAGATAGTCCCCGGCGCTCACGGAGAACGACAGCTCCCGGACGAGGACGAGGTTTTCATAGCCGAGCGTGAGCTTGTGACAGGTCAAAAGCGCCATCAGACCGCGCCCCCCTCTCCGTCGGCGGCGCGGCAGTCGCCGCACACGCCGTAGAATACCGTGCGCATCGGATTGAGCGCTAAATGCGCGCCGATGCCCTCCAGCTCGTCGCACTGCATATGGATGAGCCGTCCGCACCGCTCGCACTTGCAGTGAAAGCACGCCTGTCCGCGGCCGCCGCGCCGGTGGGCCTGCGCGCCCACGTACTCAAAGCACGCCGGCGTGTTGCCGTCGAGGATGTATTTGGAGACAAGCCCCTCGTCCACGAGCCGCTCAAGCTGGCGGTAGACGGTCGTGGTGCCGATCGCCTCGCCCCGCTCGTGGAAGTGGGCGCACACGTCGGCGACCGTGATGTGCCGCCCCGGCGCGTCCGAGAGATAGGTCAGCAGCGCCTCGCGCTGCCTCGTGTTGTAGCCCATGGTAAATCACCCGCAATACAAAAATAAAAACCATTTTCATATTATACCCCGATTTCCAGGAAAGTCAACCGAAACCGGCGAAACGGAGGCAGAATGCGAGACGAAACGAAAGACGGCCCGCGAGGCTTCAAAGCCTTGCGGGCCGTCGGGTGATATGGTATTACAATGGTTATACTGTTCTCCAATGAAAAGCTTCGTTCCGTTACCGGGCGCAAAGCCTTGGAAACGCTGTCCTTTCGAAGCGAATACAAAGTTCTTTTTGAACCTTTTTCTTTGGGGAAA
>CAJOFW010000326.1 GCA_905234005.1 uncultured Oscillospiraceae bacterium | reverse complement strand
TCTCAAGCGCCCGAACCGGCCGCTGTCCGAGCGGATCATCATCCGCCTCGTATCGGCCACGGGCTTCGGCACGAACCGGGATATGCTCCAATACCTCGAACGGATCGACCGTCTTCTGAAAAAATACCCCTATGAGCGCTCGAACTGGGTCGTGAACTTCATGGGCCAGTACAAGTTCAAGGAGATGTTCCCCAAGGCCGTCTACGGCGCGGGGCGGCTCTACGACTTCGAGGACGCGCAGCTCTGCGGGCCGGAGGACGCCGACTACGTCCTGACGCAGATGTACGGAGACTACATGACCCCTCCGAAGGTCGTGGACAGAAACGCCCACGCGGTCGAACGCGTGGAGGAATAACGGAACGATACTATGGCGCAAAGCGAGACAAAACCCGTCGCGGTCATCGTCGTGACATACAACCGCCTGCGGCTTCTCGAGGAGTGCCTCGAGGCGCTGCGGGGGCAGACATATCGCGGCTTTGACATCCTTGTCGTCGACAGTCGTCGACAACGCGAGCACGGACGGCACCGGCGACCGGCTGCGTCCGATGGCGGAGCGCGGCGAGCTTCTCTATTACAACACCGGCGCGAACCTCGGCGGCGCGGGCGGCTTCAACTACGGCCTGCGCAGGGGGTACGAGCTGGGCTATCAATATTTCTGGCTCATGGACGACGACACCGTCCCGACCCCGACCGCGCTCGAGGCGATCGTCCGCGCCGGCGAAGCGCTGGGCGGCGATTACGGCTATCTGTGCAGCCGCGCCGTATGGACGGACGGCACGCTGTGCAAAATGAATCTGCCGGACGCGCCCGGCGGCGGGCCGCTGTCCGAGCCGGACGAAAACGGCCTTGTGCCCATCGAGCGGGCGACGTTCGTGGGCTTTTTTGTTGCGCGGGGCATCGTCGAACGCGTCGGACTGCCGATCCGGGAGTTTTTCATCTGGTCGGACGACACCAATTACTGTCTGCGCATCAACCACATCGCGAAGGGCTACTGGGCGGCGGACAGCGTCGTCACGCACAAAATGGGGTCGAATACCAACGCCAACATCGTTACCGACGACAGCGGCCGGCTGGAGCGCTATGTTTACGCGTTTCGCAACCGCTGTTACAACTACCGCATGGAAGGGCGGATGGGGGCCTATTGGATCTACATCCTCAAAAGGCTCGTGCGCATCATCACACGCGCCCCCGACTGCAGGCTCAGACGCATCCGGTATATGCTCCGGGGCGTTCTGCGGGGGATCACGTTCCGGCCCGGCATCGAAACCGTGACCGGCCCGGAGGAGAGGACGCCATGACGTATACGACCGACCCGAAGGTCAGACAGCTCCAGCTCACGGAGCTTGAAATCACGAAAAAAATCATGGAGCTTGTCCGGGAAAACGGTCTGCGGTGCTATATGCTGGGCGGCACGCTGCTCGGCGCGGTGCGTCATAAGGGCTTCATCCCCTGGGACGACGACATGGATCTCGGCATGCCCCGCCGCGATTACGAGCGCTTTCTCGTCCTCGCGGCGGACAGGCTTTCGGAGCCTTACGCGGTGGAGACGGCGCAGGACGGCACCGGACACTACCCCTACGCCCGCGTCGTGGATCGCTCCGTAGAGCTTCTGCGCACCGTGGGTATGCGGGATGAGATCATCCACGCCTGGGTGGACGTGTTTCCGCTCGACGGCGTTCCGGCGGACGGACTGCGGCGGCGGCTGTGGCGCTTTCACGGGACATATCTTTTCAATCTGCTGAAGCTGGCGGATTTCAGCTACTTCGCCAAGAGAACCGAGGACGGCCGTCAGTCCTTTCTGCGCCGCGTTGTCCGTGCGGTATTCACGCGTGTTCCGTTCGAGCGCGTCATGCGGCCGCGCCGCGCCGCGCTGCGGCTTGACAGGGCGCTGCGGCGGTATGATTTCGACACACGCGATACGGTGTGCAACTTCATGGGCTTCTGGCGCGAGAAGGAGACGTTTCCCCGCCGCGTGTACGACGAATCGGCGGTATACCCGTTCGAGGACATCGAGCTTCCCGGCCCGGGGGACTATGACTATGTGCTCACGCAGATGTACGGCGACTACATGACCCCGCCGCCCGAGAGCGAACGGGATCACCACGGCACGACGCT
>CAJOFW010000325.1:542-2161 GCA_905234005.1 uncultured Oscillospiraceae bacterium | reverse complement strand
CCGTCCGACATTCCGACGGACGTCGGCGGGGACGAGACCGCCCTGCCGGACACCTGGCCGGATGAAATCGCGCCCGTGGAGCCGGACAGCGAGCCTGCGCCCGACAACTGGCAGACCGAGCCGGATGACATCGACGGCGAAGTCGAGGACGCCGGCGTCGACGAGATCACCGGCACCGGCGACCCGAGCGCCGACGCCGAATCCGCCGCCTACTGGGCGGCGATGTTCGCCGGCATCGAGCTGACCGGCAGCTACGGCGAGGACGTCATCGCGATCGCCCTGTCCCAGCTCGGCTACTGCGAGAGCGTGCACAACTACATCATCATGAACGACACGATGTACGGCTACTCACGCTACGGCGCGTGGTACGGCATCCCCTACGGCGACTGGTGCTGCATGTTCGTCTGCTACTGCCTGTTTTACGCGGGCGTATACGAGAGCATCGTCCCGTACAGCGCCGGTGTGGACAGCTTCATCTCCATGCTGAAAGCCCGCAATATGTTTGCCTACGCCTCAAGCGGCTATATCCCGAAACCCGGCGACCTCGTCTTCTTCGACTGGGAGCCGGACTACGACGCAGATCACGTCGGCTTCGTGTACGAGGTCATCTACGACGACGCCGGTTATCCGGCCACCCTCGTCACCATCGAGGGCAACTCCGGAGATATGGTTCGCATGAATACATACAGTTTCTACGACAGCCGCCTCTTCGGCTACGGCATCCTGCCGGGCAACTCCGGCGTGTTCTCAAAGACTTACGACTGCTCCGTCTCCCGGGAGGAGCTTGCCGGGATGGACTTTTCGTCCCATCGGCTGCTGTTCTCGGGCGACCCCGCCGTCCTCACCGATGAGACATACGTCCTCGGCCGCTACGAGGACTGCTATCTGCTTCTCTTCAGCTCCGCGACGGAGGCCCGCAACGCCTTCACCTACTATGTGGATCAGTCCGACTACTGCGCGCCGGACATCTACCTCGCCCCTGCGGAGGACGACGGGCTTGCCTTCTCGTCCATGACGCCGCCCGACACGGACGGCATGACCGCGAGGGACAACCCGCTTACCAATCTCTCCGCCCTCCTGCGTGCCGAGGCAGCCAGCGCCGCGCTCGAATCCCTCGCAAGCAGCGAGACGGACGTCGGCGAAAAGCAGCCTGACGACGACCGGGCCGAGGCGCTGACCGTCGCCCTGATCGATACGGGCGTGAACGACGAATCCGTCGAACGCTGCACCGTCCTGTGCGCCCCCGGCGGCGAGATCATAGACGACGACGGCGAGATCCTGCTCGGCGACGACAACGGTCACGGCGACGATATGCTCGCCCATATCCGCGCCGAGAACCCCGACGCCGAGGTCATCTCCATCAAGGCCATGGGCGCGGACGGCGTGACGTGCGTGTCCCGTCTCATCGCGGCGATCGAGCTTGCGGCCGCGAAGGGAGCCGACATCATAGACCTGTCCCTCTCCGCCCGCAGCGTCACCGCGAACCCGGCGCTGGCCGAGGCGGTATCGCGTGCGATCGCGTCCGGCTGCGTCGTCGTAGCCGCCGCCGGCAACTACGCCGACGACGCGTCCCTCTACACCCCCGGCAACATCGACGGCGTCATCACCGCCGCCGCCGT
>CAJOFW010000325.1:0-522 GCA_905234005.1 uncultured Oscillospiraceae bacterium | reverse complement strand
TCGAGGACGTCACGCTCTATACCCGCGCCGAGCTGTCCCTTTCCGGCGGCTCCAACTATGGCGACGCCGTGGACTGGTATGTCATAGCGGACAGTACGTCCGAGGCCGCCGCAAAGCTGTGCGGTATCCTCTCCACCGTCGACTCGCTCGACGATATCGGCGGCGTGCTCGACGTCCGCGCCGCGGTCACCGGCGCGGAGCGGCTCGACTTTTCCGACGCGTGGGACACCGCCGAGCTTTTGCTGCGAAACGGCGAGGTCGTCACAATGGACGAGGCGGAGATCGCGGAGATCCTCTCCCCCGCCGAATCCGTCGCGGCGGAAGCTGCGCTTGTGGAGCCGGCGATGAAGTAATTGGCAGCAGGTAATTTTCATTTCGCAGTCAGCAATCCCCCTCGCGCCGTGTGCGCGGGGGGATTGTTTTATACTGTTCTCCGATTAAAAGCTTCGTCTCGTTACCGGGCGCAAAGCCTTGGAAACGCTGTCTTTTCGAAGCGAATACAAAGTTCTTTTTGATACTTTT
>CAJOFW010000324.1 GCA_905234005.1 uncultured Oscillospiraceae bacterium | reverse complement strand
CCGTCGTCGAGGCCGGCAGGGCCGAACTCCTTGCCGGGGCAGGCAAAGCGGCCGATGACCTTGCAGTCCTTGTCCTCCAGATAGAGCTTCAGAAGCTGCAGCACGGGCAGGCACTCGTTGGGGCCGGAGAAGCCGCCGCCATAGGTGGTGAACGCGATGCCGAGGGGCTTGTAGACGCCCGGAAGATGCGGGCCGCCGGGATAGAGCATGGTCATCTCACGCCGCCACTGGGCGCCCATGCCGCCCGGAGGCGGGGGCATACCCGGGCCGCCGGGGCCGCCGGGGCCGCCCGGAGGAGGAGGCATACCGGGGCCGCCGGGGCCGCCCGGGGGCGGGGGCATGCCGGGGCCGCCCATGGGAGGGCCTCCCGGCTCGCCGGGGTGGGGCATATTGGGATCGCCCTTGACGTCGCCCTCGCGGAAGCCGCCGGCGCCGCCGGCATTGAAGCTCAGGCCCTTCTCGGCGTTTTTCGATACGTTATCCTCCAGCGAGGAGGCCGCGCCCGCGGAGAAATGGGTCAGCATGCACTTCATGGGGCTGCCGCCGATGATGGGGCTGCCGAGGCAGACCACGTCGTAATCGTCGAAGCAGAGCTCGTCCTTGTGGGCCTCCATCCATTTCGTGCCGTTCAGCACGCGGATCATGGTCGTCTTCATGCCGTAGTGCTCGAAGGTCTCCTTGAACCACCCGGCGACGCGCTCGGTGTTTTTGGTGATGGAGGCGTAGAGGATCAGCGCCTTGCCCTTCATCTCGATCTTATCCGTGCCGTCGTCCTCCGGGGTGATCTCGCCGAAGGTGCCCTTCACGTCGCTGACGATGGAGTTGCCGTCGCTCTGCGCCACGGTAGCCGTGCCGGTGATCGCGCCGCCGTCGATGGTGAAATCGAACCTGATGGTGGAGGGGCCGGCCTCGGACTCAAAGCTGAGCCGATTTTCCTCCGTCACGATGTCGTGCGCAAGCTGTACGCCGCCGTGGGAGTCAAGCAGCGTGCCGTGCAGCGCGCCGGTGTAGTAGTTCCGCAGAAGGAACGTGGTCTCCCGCTCACCCGAGGGGGTGGGCATGGTGAAAACATATTTGCCGACAAAATTCATGTAGAGCTCGAGGTCGTACTTTTTGAGCTGTTTCGCAGCGAGTTTTTTGATTTTTTCACTGTTGTAGCTTCCCACGCCGCCCTGCAGGCGGGGGTCCATCACGTCACGCAGCGCGTCGCCGAAGAGGTTCGCCGCGAGCACCATGAGCATGATGAGGAAGCCGGGATACAGGCTCAGCCACGGCGCCGTGTACATATTGGCCTTGCCCTGATTGGTGATCATATAGCCCCAGGACGGTGTGCCGATGGGAACGCCGTAGCCCAGGAAGTTCATGGCCGCCTCCATCATGACCACGCCGCCGAGACCGCCGGCCGCGGAGGTGATGATGAGGGGCAGGGTGTTCGGCAGGACGTGCCGCACGGTCTTCCAGTACAGGCGCGAGCCGAACATCTCGGCGATCTTCACATACTCGCTGTCCTTCACGCTCATGGCGGCGGAGCGTATCATGCGCGAGCCGCCGATGCCGCCGGGGATGGACATGACGAGGATCATCTGCATGAGACCGTTTCCGAACATGGACATCATGAGCACCGTGATCAGCATACCGGGGATGCACTGCCACGCGTCCACGATGCGCTGGATGATGAGGTCAAACCAGCCGCCCACCACGGCGGAGATCGTGCCGATCACCACGGATATGAAGGTGGACAGCAGCGTGACGCTGATGCCGAGGATGACGGAGGTTCTCGCGCCGTAGATGAGGTAGCTCAGCACGTCCACGCCCAGGTTATCCGTGCCCAGCCAGTGGATGACGCCCGCCTCCCGGGCGACGGCCTTTTCCGCCGCGGTCATGGTGAGGTAGGGCTTGGCGAGCTTGTGGATGATATCGGTTGGCAGGCTCCCCGCCGTCATTTTCACCGGCGCGAGCACGTCCGCGAAGACGGCGATCAGCACCAGGAGAATGAGAAAGATGAGTCCCGCCGCGCCGATGGGCTTCTTTTTGCAGAAGTTCTTGATCCACGGCCACGCGCCGCGTTTTTTCATATCGTTTTCCTGCATGTCACGCACCCTCCCTGTCAAAGGATACCCGCGGGTCGATCCACTTGTAGGACACGTCGACGATCAGGTTCACCAGCATGGTAAACATGGCGAACACCAGCACGCAGCCCTGCACCAGCGGATAGTCCCTCGCGCCGATGGCGGAGATGACCTGCGCGCCGATGCCGGGGATGGAGAAGATGTTCTCCAGCAGCACCGAGCCGCCGATCAGGCCGCCCACCGCGCCGCCGATCACCGTGATCACGGGGATCATGCCGTTTCTGAGCGCGTGGCGGTACAGCACCGCCCGTTCCTTATCGCCCTTGGCCCACGCCGTGCGGATGAAGTCCGTGCGCATGACGTCCAGAATCACCGTGCGGACGGTGCGAAGCTGCATGCCCGCCTGCGTGATCGCGCCGAGCAGCGCCGGCAGGAACATCATCTGGAGGTTCTGGGCTGGATTTTTGAAAAGGCTCACATACTGCGTCGGCGGCGCGTAGCCCCACCAGAGCGAGGGATATATGAGCACCACGATGGCCAGCCAGAAGACCGGGATGGACATTAACACCAGAGAGATGACGCGGATGGTATAGTCGCTGATGGAGTCCTGATGGGCCGCGCAGAACAGGCCCAGGGGGATGGAGATAAGATTCGTGAGGATCAGC
>CAJOFW010000323.1 GCA_905234005.1 uncultured Oscillospiraceae bacterium | reverse complement strand
GCCCCTGTTCCCGCTTTGCGTCAGCCCGCGACGGACGCGGTCAGAAGCCTTGTTTTTGCAACCAGCGCGGATTTTCGCTCCGGCGGTTGATTCTGCAGGCCGAATGAAACGGCTCTGGGATTGGCATAAAGCACAAGCTGCTCCTTTGCCCGGGAGATGCCGGTGTAGAGGGAATTGCGATGCAGAAGGCGGCGGGGGCAGCGGGGAATATACATCAGCACGGCGTCGTATTCGCTGCCCTGTGCGCGGTGGATCGTGATCGCATACGCGGGCAGGAGCATATCCGGCACCGTGAGCGACGGCCAGGTCGGGCAGCGCCCGTCCTCCAGCTCGACGGAAAAGCTCTCGTCGTCGTGGATGCGCAGGACGCCGACTTCGCCGTTGCAGCAGCCGCGGCTGTTGTCATTGGCGGTCAGAACGACACGATCACAGTCCCGGAAGACAAACTGTTTTGTTGTTACGGTGCGCTTGGCGGAGGTCAGAGGGTTAACCGCCTGCTGTATGCGGCGGTTCAGCTCCAGCGTGTCTTTCCTGCGAAGCGCCAGAACCTGTACGTCATCGCCGCGCAAATACCGGTACTTTTTCTTGAAAGAAAAAGTATCAAAAAGAACTTTATATTCGCTCGAAAAGGCAGCAATTCCAAGGCTTTGCGCCCGGTAACGAAACAGAGCTTTTAATTCGAGAACAGTCTGAGCGCGTATGCGCCCTTATTCTGTCGATGGTTCTGCGTCAGGGACACACAGGGAAATCCCAGCTCGAGCAGATCGTTGACGACATTCCCGGGGCCGACGGCGGGAAGCTGGTTCCGGTCGCCGATGATGACGATGCGGCAGTTCTCCGACGCGGCGCGCAGAAGGCCGGCCAGCATATCAATGGTGAGCATCGTTCCCTCGTCCACGATGATAAGCTCGACGTCGTCCATCGTCTCGACGTGGAGAAAGTCGGCCAGACTGTGGGCGTCCAGGAGGCGGTGGACGGTCGAGGCGGGATAGCCGGTATGACCGGTGAGATTCCGGGCCGCCTTGCCGGTGGGCGAACACTGTACGAAGTTCTGCGTTCCCGCATGCTCGATGATGGCGCGGGCGATCGTCGTTTTGCCGCTCCCGGCCCTGGCGAGCAGGAGGGTCAGCCGGTGGCTCAGGCACACGGCGACCGCATGGCGCTGCTCGTCCGTGAGGGTGATGCCGCCGACGCGGAGCGGATCGGGGAGAACGGGCTCGGGAAGCGGCGGTGCGCACAGCAGAGCGTTCAGGTGCTCTGCCGCGGCCTCCTCCTGCAGCCATACGCGCTCGAGATAGACGCGGTCGCCGTCGAGACGTACCGTGCCAGCCTGTATCGAGGCCCGGAGCTGCTCCGTGAACGCCGCGCAAGGCAGGTGACTGTTCCTCTGCCAGAGCTGCGCAAGCTCGCCGGTCGTCACATACGAGCCATTGTTCTTGCAGTGATCTTCGATGATGGTTGTGAGATTCTCTTTCATGATCGGTACCTCCTCAGGCTGCCATGCCAAGCTGGACGCTGAGCGCGTGACACAGCGCCGTGCGCTCAAGCGCGTTATACACAAAACCGATGGGCCGCGTGAGGCGTGCCCTGTCGACGGACGTGACCTGCTCGCAGAGCGCGGTGCTGATTTTTTTGAGTCCGTGATCGCGGATCACGACGTGCGTCGGCAGCGGCTTCTTTCGCTGACTGGTCAGCGGCACGACGGTGACGACGGGACTGTACCGGTTGGCGGCGTCGTTCGAGACAACCACGACCGGCCGCACCCCCTGCTGCACGTGACTTCCGGCCTCGGCCGGCAATTCTGCCATCCAGATTTCAAAGCGTTTCATGCGGCGCCTCCATTCCCGGCGGCTGCGGCGGGATCATCGAGTGAAGCGATGACCTTGATGAGCGTATCGAGTGAAACGTGCGTATAGCCGAGCGTAGTGGCTGCATCCTCGTGGCCGGCCAGCACACGGATCATATCCATCGGCACCTTCTGTGCCTGCAGCATTGTGAATTACATCGAGGGTTGACAGCGGTTGATCGTCGTAGTATAATAACGCTGTTATGAAACAATGTTATGAATTGTGAGGCGTGATCATGGCCAGACGGGTGGAGGGGAGATCGGACAGGCTGCTGGAGTGCGCGCGCGCTGAGTTTATGGAAATGGGCTACCAGGAGGCGTCTCTGCGGGTCATTTCCGCGAGAGCAGATACCACTACCGGCTCTATCTATACCCGTTTTGGAGATAAAGAGGGCTTGTTCCATGCGCTTGTGGACAATACCGTTTCCGAGCTGTTGGCGTGG
>CAJOFW010000322.1 GCA_905234005.1 uncultured Oscillospiraceae bacterium | reverse complement strand
GCGGCGCGATCACGTCCGCGACGAGGATGGTCACAAAAAGCCGCGACACGCTCGGAGCATACTACGCGAACGAAAGCGTTCTCGCGAGAATGCCCAACCCCATCCCCGACCCCGAAAGCGGTCTTGCTGCCTCCGGCGGGACAGTCACCGTCAAAGGTACGGATTACGACGTGACATTTTACGTAAACCGCGTGTTCGACTATATGCCGGTGATCTCCTACGATTACACACCCGACGACAGCGGCGGCGGCGACATAATCGACGAATAACAGTCCAAGGAGCGCGCTTATGAATCATCGAAAAGACAATCATTCGGCGGGCTTCACGCTGATGGAGCTGCTGCTGACCATGTTCATCCTGATGATCGTGACGACGGTCGTGGCGACCGGCTTCCCGTACGCGAAGGACGCGTATGACAAGGTCGTGCTCGCCGCGAACGCCGAGGTGGTGCTATCGACCGGTATGTCCACGCTGCGAAACGAGCTTGGCACGGCGCAGAACGTGACGGTCAACGGTACGACCGTCACCTATTACAACACCACACGCGGCGCGGAGTCCAAAATATCCCGGGGCGACGTCGACGCGGCAAACGCCGCCATGCTGCAGCGCTATGCCGACGCGGCGTGGCAGTCCTTCGGTGACGACGCAAAAACCAAAGCGGCGCGGCTCGTGGCCGAGGAGACGGCCACGCAGAATATGTACGTGACGTATAAGAGCGTGAAATATGAGAACGGGATCGTCACCTTTGAGGAGTTCGCGGTCTACCGTCCCGGAAGCGAAACGCCGCTGGCGGAGACGGAGACGTTTTCGATTCGTGTGATATCCGAAGCGGGAAGCTAAAGGCGGTGCGATATGAAAAAGCTGAAGAATAAACTGGGCATGTCCATGGCGGAGATGCTGGTCGTCATCGGCATCATCGGCGTGCTGAGCGGCATTGCCTTTGTCGGCGTGGCGCGGTACCAGCGGTCGATGGGCCAGCTCGAGCGCGACGGCATCGCCAAGGAGATATTCGTCGCGGCGCAGAACCACCTCACCATGGCCTACGGCAGCGGATACCCCGGCGTGACGGCGACGGAAACGGCCTTTGGAAAAAAAGAGGAGAATTCGACTACGGTTCTGAGCGAGGGGGAACAGGCCGCCGCCGATAAGGACGTCTACTACTTCATCGTATCGGGCGGCAGCGCCTTTACGTCGGATAAGACCAAGGCCATCGACCTCATGCTGCCCTTCGGCTCGGTGGACGAGACCGTCCGCACCGGCGGCAGCTACATCATCCGCTACCAGCCGGAGACCGGCCTTGTGCTCGACGTGTTCTACTGCACCCTGAGCGGGACGCCGGCGAGGTTCAATCATCAATTGACTGAATCTGAATATGACGACGTCATCAGGCGTGCCGGCGATAACAGTGAGAGTAAAGCGTGGCGGCGGGATTACAACGACGCCATCATCGGCTGGTACGGCGGCGTGGGCGCGGCTGATCTGCCGACGATCACGCTCACCGCGCCCGAGATCACGGTCACGAACGCGGAGCGGCTGTATGTCACCGTGACGGGAATGATTCGAGCCTGAGCGGAAAATACTCCCTGAAGCTCCTTATCACAGGGCAGACCAGCGGCGCACAGAAGGCCGTTGAGCTACTCCCGGAAACGACATTGGACGATGAATCGCTGGGGGAGGGCGAATATCGCGTCGTTCTGGACGATATCACCGCTTCCGGAAGGCATTTTGCGGAGCTGGCATCGGACACGGAATCGAAATATTTCATCCCCGGCGAGAACATCACCGTGCAGGCGGTGGCGTACAGCACCTCAGCCCTCGCGAACGTCGCGTACAGCGCCGTGCGGACGACAAACAGCCTGTTCGCCGCGATCAACGACGAGCAGAACACGGCGTACATCAGCAACTTCCGCCATCTGGAAAATCTCGATGTATACATATCCAATCTGGACTATAACGACGATAACGACAAATTGAATATTGCCACCGCCCTGCAGACGACAGATCTGGACTGGACGGACTTTCGGACGAAAACAGGCAATAATCCGGTTACGGTTTCGGACGGTATCTGGCTGTCCTATTACCCGACGGAGACGGTGGCGGCGTATTGCCCGATCAATCCCACCTATGACGGATTCAGCAATATCGCGTTCAACTACGATGGACAATACCACAGCATTTCCAACGTGACCGCGAACTACGCCGGTGCCGCCGGCCTGTTCGGAGAAGTCACCGATCTCACCGTCTCCAACCTGAAGCTGATCGACTTCGATATCGCGTCGACCGGCGGGGACGCCGGGGCGCTGGCGGGGTCGATGGACACCTGCACGGTCACAAACGTCGTGGCGTACCATTCCAAAGACGCAAGCGGCAAAACCATCACCGCCACCGGCAATGCCGGCGGGCTGATCGGCAGTCTGGACGGCGGCACCGTGACCAGGTGCGCGGCGGCGCTGATCGTAAACGGCGGCGGCAACGCCGGCGGGCTGATCGGCGATGCGAGCGGGTTGATCACAAGCTGCTACAGCGGCGGTCACACAACCGGCGGTGTGTATTCCAATACGGCGTACAACGTCACCGCCACCGGCTATGCCGGCGGCCTGATCGGCAACGCGGGCGGCACGACGATCACAAGCTGCTACACGACCTGCTCCGCAACCGGCGCGACGGCGGGCGGCTTCGTCGGGAGCGCGTCCGGCAGCATT
>CAJOFW010000321.1:4156-5848 GCA_905234005.1 uncultured Oscillospiraceae bacterium | reverse complement strand
CGGCAGCTACCGCGACCTCACCCGCGTGGCGTGGCTGAACGCGCCGATGTGGTCGGAGCTGATTCTCGAAAACCGCGAAAATATGCTCGCGGAGATGGACGTTCTCATCGAAAACCTCCGGAAATACCGCGACGCCATCGCGGACAACGACAACGACACGCTCACGGCCCTCCTGCAGGAGGGCAAGGAACGAAAGGAGCAGATCGACGGATGAGCTTGAACACCATCGACGTACCGGCCTCGAAGCCGTATCGGGTCATGATCGGACCCGGCGCACTCGACGGGCTGGGCGGTCAGGCCGCGGCGCTCTGCCCGAAGGCGGAACGCGTCTGCGTCGTGTCGGACGATGCCGTCTATCCGCTGCACGGCGAAAAGGCCGTCTCGTCGCTGCGGGAGGCCGGGCTTGCGGCGGAGGCGTATGTCCTCCCCCACGGGGAGGCGTCGAAGAACACCGATAACCTCATCGCCCTTTTGAACTTCCTGACGGAGAGGCGTTTTACCCGGTCGGACGTCCTCGTCGCCCTCGGCGGCGGCGTGATCGGCGACCTTGCCGGCTTCGCCGCCGCCGTGTATATGCGGGGCGTGGCGTACATCCAGTGCCCGACGACGCTGCTGTCCGCCGTCGACTCGTCCGTCGGCGGCAAGACCGCCGTCGACCTCCCCGCCGGGAAGAACCTCATGGGCGCGTTCTGGCAGCCGAAATGCGTGCTCTGCGACACCGACACGCTCGATACCCTGCCCGACGACGTGTTCACCGACGGCTGCGCCGAGGTCATCAAGACCGCGATATTGTTCGACCCGTCGCTGTTCGCCTCGCTGTCGATACGCGGCAAAGGCTTTGACCGCGCCGACGTCATCGCCCGCTGTGTGCGCCACAAGAGCGATATCGTAGAGAAGGACGAGTTCGACACCGGCCTTCGCGGGCTTCTGAACCTCGGCCACACGCTGGGCCACGCCGCCGAGCTGTGCAGCGACTATACGCTCTCCCACGGCCGCGCCGTCGCGATCGGAACGGCGGTCGTGAGCCGCGCAGCCGCCCGGGGCGGCTTCTGCGGACACGATTTGCCCGAGGCGGTGTGCGCGATTCTGACGCGGTTTGGTCTGCCCACCGTGACGGATATCCCGATCGACCGGCTCATGGAGCCGATGCTGTCGGACAAAAAACGCTCCGGCGGGGTCGTGAACGTCGTCGTGCCCGAGAGAATCGGCAAGTGCGTCCTGCGTCCGATGGACGCGGGGACGCTGAGGAAATTTATGGAAAGCGGGCTGAAGCCATGAAAGCGACGATATACCCCTCCCGGCTGTCGGGAGAGATCGAGGCCATCGCCTCGAAGAGCCAGGCACACCGGCTTCTCATATGCGCCGCCCTCGCCGACGGCCCCACCGTCGTCCGCTGCGCCACGCGTTCGGCGGACATCGACGCGACCGCCGCCTGCCTCCGGGCGCTGGGGGCCGGCATACAATACATCGACGGCGCGTTTCATGTGACGCCGATCCCGTCCGCTGCCGGTGCCGACGCTTCACCCGTCCCCGGCTCCGCTGTGATCGACTGCGGCGAGAGCGGGTCTACGCTGCGCTTTCTGCTCCCGGTCGTGTGCGCCCTCGGAGCGGATACGACGATCGTCATGCACGGACGGCTCCCGGACAGGCCGCTGTCGCCGCTGTGGGAGGAGCTGGAGCGCCACGGCGCCG
>CAJOFW010000321.1:2224-4089 GCA_905234005.1 uncultured Oscillospiraceae bacterium | reverse complement strand
GCGAACATCTCGAGCCAGTTCATCAGCGGGCTTCTCTTCGCGCTGCCGCTGACCGGCGAGACGTGCCGCATCACGCTGACGGGAAAGCTCGAGTCCGCGTCGTACCTCGATATGACCGTCCGCGCCGTGAACGGCTTCGGCGTCGCCTGTCCGTTCGCGGACGGCGCGTTCACGATCCCCGCCGGACAGCGGTACGTGTCCCCGGGCAGCGCCGCCGTGGAGGGCGACTGGTCGAACGCCGCGTTCTGGATCGCCGCCGACCGGATACTGGGCGGCACGCTTTCCATCACCGGACTTGACCCGGACTCGCCGCAGGGCGACCGGGCGGTCGAGGGCGTATCGCTCCGCGTCGCGGCGGGCAGCGCCGTCGTCGACTGCCGGGATATCCCCGATCTCGTGCCCGTCCTCGCCGTGCTCGCGGCCGTCAGCCCCGGACAGACGCGGTTTATAAACGCCGAACGCCTGCGCATCAAGGAGAGCGACCGCCTGCGGACGACGGCGGCGCTGCTGTCCGCCCTCGGCGGTACGGTCGAGGAGCTGCCAGACGGCCTCGTCGTCACCGGACGGCGGAGTCTTTCCGGCGGCGAGACGGATAGCGTAAATGACCACCGCATCCGCCGCGCTCGCGTGCGACAGCCCCGTCGTGCTGCACGGCGCGGAGGCGGTGAACAAATCCTACCCCGCGTTCTGGGACGATTACCGCCGTCTCGGCGGGTGCGTGACGCTGGAGGACGAGGCATGAGCAATACATACGGCACCTGCTACCGGTTCACGATCTGGGGCCAGTCCCACGCCCCGGCCATCGGCGTGACGATCGAGGGCATCCCCGCCGGGTTCCGGCCGGACATGGAAGCGCTGCGGGCGTTTCTCGCCCGCCGTGCGCCGGGCAACGGCCCGTTCTCCACAACGCGCAAGGAGGCCGATCTGCCCGAATTTGTCCTGCGGCGCGCCCGTGACCGCCGTCATACGAAACACCAACACCCGCTCGTCCGACTACGACGAGCTGCGCCGTATTCCCCGGCCCGGTCACGCCGACTACGCCGCCTTTGTGAAATACGGCGCCTTTCGCGACGTCGCCGGCGGCGGGCAGTTCTCCGGGCGGCTCACCGCTCCGCTCTGCGTCGCCGGCGGGCTTGCGATGCAGCTTCTCGAGCGGGAGGGCGTGACCGTCCGGGCGAATATCCTCTCCGTCGGCGGCGAGACGTCGCCGGCGGCCATGACCGCCGCGATGCAGGCGGCGAAGGAGAACGCGGACTCCGTCGGCGGCGTGATCGAGTGCGTGTGTGAAAACGTCCCCGCCGGTCTCGGCGAGCCGATGTTCGGCGGCATGGAAAACCGCATCAGCCAGGCGGTGTTCGGCATCCCCGCCGTCAAGGGCGTCGAGTTCGGCGCGGGCTTTGCCGCCGCCGCCATGCGCGGCAGCGAGAACAACGACCCGTTTTATTACGACGATCATCGTACCGTCCGAACGCGAACCAATCACGCCGGCGGCATCCTCGGCGGCATCACGAATGGCATGCCGATCGTATTTCGCGCCGCGATCAAGCCCACGCCGTCGATCGGCATCGAGCAGGAGAGCGTCGATCTTACGAGCGGCGAGCCGGCCTGTCTCTCGGTCAGGGGACGGCATGACCCCTGTATCGTTCCCCGCGCCGTCCCATGCGTGGAGGCCGCCGCCGCCGCCGCGATCTATGACGCGTGGCTTGAAAGCAGGTGGAACGCATGAGCAAGGAGCTGTCGGAACTGCGAATCCGCATCGACGAGGTTGACCGGGAGCTGGTGCGCCTGCTTGAACGGCGCATGGACGTATCGCGGGATATAGCGGCCTGCAAGGCGGAGCGGGGCACGCCGGTCTATGATCCGGC
>CAJOFW010000321.1:0-2139 GCA_905234005.1 uncultured Oscillospiraceae bacterium | reverse complement strand
TCCTATCAATCGGAGCTTCAGTCAGAAATGCGGGAGGGGCGAAATGGGCAGTAAATTCGGGCTGCTGGGCCGCAGGCTCGGCCATAGCTGGTCGCCGCAGATACATGAGCTGCTCTGCGGCTATCCGTACGGGCTGTACGAGGTGGAGCCGGACGATCTCGGGCGGTTTCTGAACGAGACGAATCTTGCCGGCATGAACGTGACGATCCCGTACAAGAAGGACGTCCTCCCCTACTGCGTCTCCCTCTCCCCCGCCGCCCGGAGCATCGGCAGCGTGAACACGCTCGTCCGTGCCGAGGACGGCTCGTGGCGGGGCGACAACACCGATTACGACGGATTTCTCGCGATGGCCGCGGCGTGCGGCGTCGATATGACGGGCATTCGGCACCGGCGGAGCGTCCCTCGCGGTCGTCGCGGCGCTTCGTGACCTCGGCGCGGAGCCGGTCATACGCATATCCCGCACGGGCGAGGACAATTACATGAATCTTGACCGCCACGCCGACGCGAAAATACTCGTCAACACGACGCCGCTCGGGATGTACCCGAACACGGGCGAAAGCCCCGTGTCCCTCGGCGATTTCCCGCGGTGCGAGGCGGCGCTGGACGTGGTGTACAACCCGACGCGGACGGCGTTTCTTCTCGACGCGGAGCGCCGGGGCATCCCCCACGCCGGGGGGCTTACGATGCTCGTGGCACAGGCACGGCGCAGCGCGGAGCAGTTTGCCCACTGCGCGATATCCGACCGCCGGGTCGCGGAAATCGTCGGCATATTGCAGCGGCGGATGCAGAACGTCGTCCTCATCGGCATGCCCGGCTGCGGCAAGACCGTCGTCGGCCGTGCCCTCGCCGCGAGGACGGGGCGGCCCTTCCTCGACGCCGACGCCGTGCTCGTCGAACGGGCGGGCATGACGATCCCCGAAATATTTGAAAGCGAGGGCGAGGAGGGCTTCCGCCGCCGTGAGACGGAGATTCTCGCCGACCTCGGCAAAGGCTCCGGCGCGGTCATCGCGACCGGCGGCGGCTGCGTCACCCGGCCCGAAAACTACCCGCTTCTGCACCAGAACGGCGTGATCGTATGGATACAGCGCGCCCTTGAGAACCTGCCCACCGCCGGCCGCCCCCTGTCCCGGCGGGGGAGCCTCGCCGAGATGTATGAGCAGCGCAGAGACAAATACGCGGCATTCGCCGACCATACCGTCGCAAGCGGCGAGGTCGTGGATGATACCGTCAGAAGAATTATGGAGGTACTCAGATGAAGCTCCTGGTTTTGAACGGCCCGAACCTGAATATGCTCGGCGTCCGGGAACCGGACATATACGGCGCGCAGACATACGAGGCGCTCGAGAAATTCATCCGCGCCGCCTGCGCCGAGGTCGGCGCGGAATGCGAGATCTACCAGTCGAACCACGAGGGCGTGCTCGTCGATCTCATCCAGTCGGCCTACGGCGTCGTGGACGGCATCATCATCAATCCCGCCGCGTACACGCACACCAGCGTCGCGATATTGGACGCGCTGAAGGCCGTGTCCATCCCCGCCGTGGAGGTGCACCTGTCGGATGTGAACGCCCGCGAGGAATTTCGGCACATCTCCTACCCCGGCATGGCCTGCGTGAAGACCTTCGCCGGCTACGGCTTCGAGGGCTACCGCATGGCGGCGCAGTACCTCGCCGAAGCCCTCGGCGCGAAGCCGGAGGGCTGATATTGGTTTAAGGCAACACCGCACACCCCTATTGTGCGGTATTGCCTTAAGCAAACGCCGTGTTCTATTCAGTCATACATTGAAAAAGAAAACAGCGCTCGGGCCGTTATCCCTTGCAGGATGGCGGCGCGGGCGCTGTCTTCACAAAACGCACCGGACAGATTTTTCGATTTTCGCTTGCATTATATTTGACCACATATTAGAATAGTACCATATGACGCGCATACGTCGAATGGGAATCGAGCAATCTTTCATTCGTGCTGGCCGTTCAAGGGATGACTGCGTCCCGTTCAAACCCGGCGAACGGCAGCAGATCGCGGGTAACGGCGATATGATCGGCGGTATCGGTATCCGCATGGCGCGGGACGTGCAGTATCAGAACCTGCTGGGGCTGAACGTGCTGACGATTCGTATATAATACTTTTTTCCTGAAAGAAAAG
>CAJOFW010000320.1 GCA_905234005.1 uncultured Oscillospiraceae bacterium | reverse complement strand
CGCCGCGCCGTTCGAGCACTCGTAAATGTCGGTATCCTTTACGAGGATATTCCGGCAGTTTTCCGCCTGGACGCCCAGCACGCCGCAGCCGTAGAGGGCGCAGTTGTTTACGGTCACACCGTCCGTTCCCATCAGGTGGACGACGCCGCCGGCGCACTGGCCCTGCTCGACGGTGTGGCCGGCGGTGAAGCCGGAGAGGGTGATGTTATCGCAGTCCGAGAAAGCCAGCACGTCGGCATAGCGGGGCACGGCGGATATGACCGTGGCCGTCACATCGTCAGCGTCGGCGGTGATGGTAAGGTTCTCCACGTTCATGATGACAAGCTCGTAGCCGTCAAAAACCGCCTCCCAGCGATAATAGTCGCTGTCGGTATCCTGACCGTAATCCGACGCCATGCTGAGGTCGTAGAGACCCGGCGACAGGGTGATCGAGGCGTTCGGCGCGATGGCGGCGAGGAATTCGTCCACATCGAGGCCGACGTGGGTGGAGGTGTCGAAGGAGCCGGACGCGGAGCCGTCGGGCGTCGGCAAAAGCGCCGCGCCGTCCGTCGAGGCGGCGGGGATTTGCACCGAGGTTTCGGCGGTTTGCACTACAGCGGCTTCGGTTTGTTCGGATGCCCGGGCGCTGACCCGGGCGGGGGCGGCGGCGAGGGAGGCGGCGGCCATCAGCACCAGCGCCGCGACGGTCAGGGCGAGGATCGCCCGGGGTTTGAATTTGAATCGCATGATCTGTTCCAGCCTTTCTTTCAGGGCGCGCTTTTCCGTGGCAAAGGTGGTGGCCACCACGCCGGCGGGGAGCGCGCGGTTGGCGGCGAGCTCAAGAAGCGTCTCGCCGTAGCTACGTCGTTCGGAGGGCCTCATCCGCGCAAGCACGGCCTCATCGCAGCTCAGCTCGCACGCGCGGTCAAGCTCGCGCCGAAACAGCGGCATGAGCGGATTGAACCAGTGCAGCGAGGCGGCGAGAACGAAAAACCACTTGACATACAGGTCGCCGCGCCGGTAGTGCGTCAGCTCGTGACGCAGGATGTTTCGCGCCGATTCCTCGGTGAAAGCCGTCTGCGGCAGCACGACCAGCGGGCGGATAAGCCCCAGCAGCATCGGCGTTTTCACATACGCGCTGCAAAACAGCCGGGGCGGGTATGATTTCAAGTCTCCCGTAAGCTCCCTGTACACCCGCGCCGTCCGCCCGTCCGTGGTCTCGAGCGTTTTCGTCAGCACCCGGCGAAAGCGGATGTAGCCCGCCGTGTACCGCGTAAAGCAGATCGCCGCGCCGCAAAGCCACACGGCCAGCCAGAGGCCGGGATTTTTCAGGCGTTCGGGCAGCAGCATGCGCTGCAGCGCCGACGCCGGCGCACCGGCTTCACCGGTTGTTTTCGCGGCTGTTTCGACCGCTTCGCCGGCAGCGGCGGCGGACACGTCCGCCGTCTCCGATGCCGTTTCGGGCACATAGACCGCGCCGAAACCGTCATAGCGATAGCTGCGTTTTCCGGCGCTCTCTGTCTGCGCCGCGTCCTCCGCGGAAGCGGATACGGCGGTCAGCGCGGCGGCGTCCTCCCCTGTCGGCAGCGACAGCGGTACGAGACCCGGCAGCGGCAGCACAAGCCGCAGGAGCACGGGCAGCCACGCGAAAGCTCGGCAGCCGCCTGCCAAACGCACGCCGCGCAAGCGTCAGCGCAAGCCCCAGAACGGAGCCGGACGCGCTCAGCAGCAGCAGTGTTTTGAGAAATCCGGTCATGTCGTATCCTCCCGGAACATGGCCCGCAGCTCCTCCACATCCTGCGCGGTCAGCTCGTCCGAGTGGACGAGCGCCGCCACAAGCTCCTTCGCGCTCCCGCGATAGAGCTTACGGATCAGATCGCCTGTGGCCCAGTCGTTGTACTGCTTCTCCGTCAGGAGCGCCCGATAGTAGAACACGGCGCGTTTTTCCTGCGCGACGGCGCCCTTGCGGCACAGACGCTGCACCAGCGTCTTCGTCGTCGTCGCCTCCCAGCCGCGCCGCTCCTGCATCGCACGGCGTATGTCCGCGATCGGCAGCGCGTCCGCCGCCTCCCACAGAACGTGCATGACCTCCAGCTCGGAGTCGGTGATCTTCTCGGCATATTCCTGCATGGATAATTCCTCCTTTGACAGACTACGCGTGTCGTCTGACTGTACTGTACCATAGCAGACTACATTTGTCAACTGTTTTTTGCAAAAAGCTTCCGCAGGCCCACCCGTTCACAAAGAAGGGCGGCGTCTGTCTTACCAATATAAACGTCCAGACCACGCTGCGCCTCGGTGCTGCCGAGCTTCACGTACAGTCCCCTGAAGGACTTGGGCGGGCCGGCTTTCTCTCATGGGCGCTGTATAATCAGCTCGAGAAACCGATGCCTGCAGGGCCGTACATTGAGCGCATCGGCATACAACGGAAGAGCATGGTGCTTCGCAACTGTTCATACTTTTTCTTGAAAGAAAAAGTATCAAAAAGAACTTTGTATTCGCTTCGAAGAGACAGCGTTTCCAAGGTTTTGCGCCCGGTAACGAAACAAAGCTTTTAATTTGAGAACAGTATTAATTGGAGAACAGTATCAGATACCGCGATAATCCCCCCGTCTAAACGCTGGATGTATGCAGCCGGCAATCGCGCCGTCATCCCGGCGTCGGGCATATTGCCGCGCCGCTGTTGATAACTGCGGGAGCACTTTCAACAATTTGTTGTGCCAAATACCGGAAGTCGCTCATTTCCTGCAGAATTGAAGATAAATCCGGCGGTTGTCCCGGGCACGAACAATTTCAATCGCTGCCTTGTCCCGGCTGAAAACCATCCCGGTCGGGTCGGGTTTGTTGATGGGGTTATTGCTGCAATGCGCATACAGGTTCGTTTCGGCCAAATCGCTGCCTTCCAGAACAGAAATTTCGGGCATATCCGAATTCAAAAAACCGCCCGATCCGGGGGGCCTAATACCGACTCTGCAGGTAATAGAACCCGGACTCACAAATCAGGCGGCTGCAGACGCAACCGCCTTGCCTGGTTGCCAATCACTCTTGCTTAAGGCAACACCGCACAAATAGGAGGCGCACGTCTTGCTTGCATCTTTTCCGGCATATTTCACAAAAAGCCTCGGGAATACACAAAGTATTCCCTG
>CAJOFW010000319.1 GCA_905234005.1 uncultured Oscillospiraceae bacterium | reverse complement strand
GATCAGAATCGCGGCGCACGCCCGGTCGTCCAGCGCCTTGCCGCAGAGCCAGCCGCCCAGCTCCGCGCAGTCGCCCTCGAACACGACGGGCGTGCCCGGGGGAACGAGCCGTTCGGCCTCCTCCTGCGTCAGCCCCGCGTCGATCGCGAGCTTGTCGATCGGGACGGCCTTGTCCGTGTCCCCGTCGCTGAGGACGTGCGGCGGCATCGTGTCGATCACGCCGTACAGCGGGGGGTCGGCGAGGATCGTGACCTCCCTTGCCGCCAGCGTCCGCGCATCCACGCCGCCGAGCTTCGCAAACCGCAGAAAGCCGTCCTCCGCCGCCGTGACGATCAGAGCAGCAGCGTCTCCGCGCCGTCGACGCCGCATTTTTTCACGGCGGTGACGCTCCCGAGCACGTCGGTTCTCACCTCGTCGGCGAACGGGCGGATATAGTCCGCGATGAAATCGCGCACGGGCGACTCAAAGCCCGACGGCCCCGGCAGGGCGCAGAGCGTCCTTGTCAGCGTTTTCAAATCCATTCCGGCCTTCTCCCCCATCACGTCAGCGCCTCCACGACGCGGCGGAACGTATCGCCGCGTTCCTCAAAGTTTTTGAACCGGTCGAACGACGTGCTCGCCGGACTGAGCAGCACCACGTCGCCCTCCTCCGCGGCGGCGGACGCGGCCTGTATCGCCTCCGCGAAGCCGTCCACGTCTATGATCTCCGGGCAGCCCGGCCGATATTCCGGGGCCTTCTCCACGGCGGCGCGGATGACGCCCGCCGTCATGCCCGTGAGAAACAGCTTCCTGACGTGGGCGCACACGGCGGGGCCGAGGTCGTCGTAGGAGATGCCCTTGTCCTTGCCGCCCGCGATCAGGATGACCTTCTCCGGGAAACAGGCAAGTCCGGCGATCGTCCGGTTCGGACTCGAGGCGATCGAGTCGTTTATGTACGTCACGCCGCGCAGGACGCGGATTTTCTCGAGCCGGTGCCTCACGCCCGTGAACCGCCGCCCGACGGCGCGCATGGCCTCCGCCGGGACAAAGCCCCGCACGGCGGCGCACGCGGCCATCATGTTCTCGATATTATGGTTGCCCGGAATCTGAAGCTCCGACGCCGGCATAAGCTCCGTGACCGCGCCGTCCTCCGCCGCGCAGATCACGCCGTCCTCCCGCAGGAAAACACCGTTATCCACAGGCTTTTGCCGCGAAAACCAGCGCACGTCCCCGACCGCCTCCGCGGCGCACGCGGCGGTCACGTCGTTGTCGAGGTTCAGGACGAGCCGTGAATCGGGCTTCTGGTTTATGTAAACCTGCTTCTTCGCGTCGATGTAGTCCTGATAGTCGGGGTGGACGTCGAGGTGGTTCGGCGAGATGTTCGTGATGACCGCGACGGACGGCGAGCACGTCATGCTGTGGAGCTGGAACGAGCTAAGCTCGAGGACGGCGGCGTCCTCCGGACGAATGCTGTCCACGTCCGCGAGCAGCGGACGGCCGATGTTGCCGCCGAGCCAGACCGTGACGCCGGCCTCGCGCAGCAGCTCCGCGATGAGCGTCGTCGTGGTGGTCTTGCCGTCCGAGCCGGTGACCGCGAACACGCGGCACGGGCAGAGCGAGAAGAACACCTCCATCTCACTCGTGACGACGGCCCCCCGCGCCGCCGCCGCCCGCAGGGCGGGCTGGAACGGGTGCATCCCCGGCGTGCGGAAGATGAGTTCGGCGTCGAGGTCGTCGAGATAGCCGCCGCCGAGGCGAAACCGCACGCCCTTCGCGGCGCACTCGCCGTAAAAATCCCCCAGCGCGGCGGCGTCCGCCCGGTCGTGCACCGTGACGGCCGCGCCGGCGTCCGCGAGCAGGCGGATCAGCGGCCGGTTCGATATGCCGGCCCCGACCACCGCGACGCGTCTGCCCGCGAGGGAGGAGAGATAATTCTGTAAGGACATGGTGATAATACCTCCAATATACCCCCATTAGTAACTGTTCAGCACCCGCTTCGCTGGGCTGCTGAACAGGAAGGCTGCGCTGCGCTCAGCGCACTCACCCTGCTTTGCAGGGTTCGCACGTTCGCTCCGCGAAAGGTATTTTTGCCGAAAAGCGCGGTTTCCGGCAAAAATCATCCAACTTTAT
>CAJOFW010000318.1 GCA_905234005.1 uncultured Oscillospiraceae bacterium | reverse complement strand
GCGCCCGCATGTATGATACCACGCGAAAACGCCCACTCTCCGGGCGTTTTCGCACCGTTTGCGCAAGGAGCTTCATATGAACGCGTATTATCCCCATCTGTTTGAAACCTTCTCCGTGAAGGGGCTTACGTTCCGCAACCGGCTGTTCTCCGCGCCGAACATGATCTGTCAGATGGACGAGAACGGCTATCCCATGCCCGACATGATCGCCTACTACGCCGAAAAGGCCCGGGGCGGCGCGGCGGTCGACCGGGAGCACGCGGCGTCGAATCCCCGCAGCTTCTGCCTCGACTGGACAAAGCCCGTCGCCGTGCTGCCGTATCTTTCCGAGATTGCCATGGCCATCCACGAGGGCGGCGCCATCGCGTCGCACGAGCTGAACCACGCCGGTATGTACGCCTCCCCCGCCGCGAACCACGGCGGCGAGCCGATCGGCCCGGTCGATTTCTATCGCGACTGGGACGGCGTGCAGGTACGCGCCATGACCGAGAAGGACATGGACGACGTCGCCGAGCACTTCGCGAACGCCGCGGAGCTTCTCAAACGCGCCGGGTACGATATGTGCCTGATCCACGGCGGGCACGGGTGGCTGCTCGATCAGTTCCTGTCCCCGCACTACAACACCCGCACGGACGCGTACGGCGGCAGCCTCGAAAACCGGGCGAAATTCCCGCTGATGGTCATTGACCGCGTCCGCGAACGCGTGGGCGACAAATTCCTGATCGAGTACCGTATGTCCGGCTGTGAGGAGCTGGAGGACGGCCTGCAGATCGAGGAGGCCGTCGAATTCGCGAAGCTTATCGACGGGAAGGTCGATTTCATCCACGTCTCCGCCGGTCTCGACCCCGAGGAGCCGCAGGCCGTGCGCACGCACCCGACGATGTTTCTGCCCCACGGCGTGAACGTCCGCTACGCCGCCGCGGTCAAGGCCGCCGGCGTGAAGACCCCGGTCGTCACGATCGGCGCGATCAATACGCCGGAGCTGGCCGAGCAGATCCTCGCCGAGGGCAAGGCCGACATCGTCGCGATGACACGCACGCTGATCGCCGACCCGCACTTCCCCGAGAAGGCGTCGCAGGGCCGCACCAAAGAGATCACCCCCTGCCTGCGCTGCCTCGACTGCCTCGCCGGGATGCAGACCACCGAGCACTTCCAGTGCTCCGTGAACCCGTCCGCCGGACGCGAGCTGCGGTATCGCAATTTCGCCCAGCCCGTCGGGAAGCTCAAGAAGGTTCTCGTCGTGGGCGGCGGCCCCGCCGGTCTCCGTGCGGCGGCGACGGCGGCGCAGCGGGGCCACGACGTGACGCTCTGTGAGCGCTCCGACCGGCTCGGCGGCTTTCTGACGTTCACCGACTACGACGACCTCAAGATCGACCTGTGGCGGCTCAAGGAGCACCTCATCCACATGGCCGAGATCTCCGGCGCGAAAATCCTGCTGAACACCGCCGTCACGCCGCAGTATGTGCGGGACAACGGCTTCGAGGCCGTGATCCTCGCGGCCGGCTCCCTCGCGGCGAAGCCCCCGATCCCCGGGCTGGACGACCCCCGCGTACAGCACGCGACCGTCGCGTACACGCAGCTTGACCGGCTCGGCCGCCGCGTCGCCGTCCTCGGCGGCGGTCTCATCGGCTGCGAGACGGCGCTGTTTCTCGCAAAATCCGGCCACGAGGTCACGATCATCGAGATGCTGCCCGGCATCGCGCCCGAGGCGAACTGGATGCACAAGGAGGGCATGATGCAGGCGTTCGCCGAGACGCCGAACCTCCACGTCCGCGCCGGCCTGAAGGTCGCGTCCATCCGGGACGGCAGCACCGTCACCGCCGTCGACGCCGACGGAAACGAGAACGTCCTCACGTTCGACTCCGTCATCTACGCCCTCGGCCTGCGCTCGAACATGGACGCGTACGAGAGCCTGTTCTATTCCGCGCCGCAGGTCATCGCCGTGGGCGACTGTCTGCGCGGCGTAAAGCCCAAAAAGACCCGCGAGGCCATGCTCGAGGGCTACTGGGCCGCGATGCGGCTTTGA
>CAJOFW010000317.1 GCA_905234005.1 uncultured Oscillospiraceae bacterium | reverse complement strand
CGCCTGCGCCTGCTCCTGGGATATGCCGCTGTTGGTGTCGGTCACGATCGCGATGCTTGCACTCATGAATGATATCCTCGATATTCGGGTAATCGCCCGACCGTCACGCGGCGGCGGGCAGAATGTCTTGCTTAAAGCGGATTGCAGATTATATGTGACAACACTAAACTGAAACGAAACAACGCTGAACCGAAACGAAACAATCGGCGCAAAGCACGCCCCGTATCGCTTCAGAGCGCCGCGCACAGGCGCAGCAGCAGCATATACAGCGCCGTGCCGCCCAATATGCTCACAAGCGTATTGCGCTTCCAGACGTGCAGGAGCACCACGACGGCACCGGCGGCCAGCTCCGGAAGGCCGAACGGCGAGGCGGTGAAATCCGTCTCACGCAGGCAGTAGACGACCAGCATGCCCATGATGGCGTACGGCAGCACCCGACCGAGATAGAGCACATACGCCGGCGATCGCGAAAGATCAGAAACGGCGCAAACCGCAAAAGCGCCGTGACAATCGCCATCACCGCAACGAGAAGGGCCGCGTGGATATCGAACATCATGCCGCTCCCCCCTCCTGTTCCGTCCCGCCGGCGCAGCCGTCCGGCTCTGTCTGGCCGTCCGGTCTGTCCGTGGGCGGCTCCGCCCCGGTTTTGCGGCGCAGCAGCGTGAGCAGCGCCGTGATCGCGAGCATCGTCGGGATCAGAAACCTGTCCGGCCCGAAGAGAAGAAGACACACAACCGCCGCCGCAACGCCGGTGATCGCGGGCAGATGGTTCTTCGCCGTGATCCACTGCTCCGTGAAGACGGACAGAAACAGCGCCGTCATCGAGAATTCGATCCCCGCCGTGTCAAACGGCAGCACCTGTCCGAGCAGAGCGCCGATCACGCCGCCGGCGACCCAGTAGCAATGGTTGAACAGCGACACAAAAAAGTAAAACGAGTGCGGGTCGCACCCCTCCGGGACGTTCCCGTCCACGACGAGGGAATATGTCTCATCCGTCAGGGCGAAGATCAGATACGGCTTTTTGCGTCCGGCGTCCCGGTACCGGCTTATCATCGAAATGCCGTAGAAAAGATGCCGGGCGTTCACCATCAGCGTCGTCAGCGCGGTCGTGAGAAGCGACGCCCCGCCCGCCAGCAGGCTGACGCCGACGAACTGCATCGAGCCGGCAAACATCAGCGCGCTCATCGCAAACGCCCAGAGCACGCCGTATCCATTTTTTTGCAGAAGAATGCCAAAGCCGATGCCCAGCACGACATACCCCGCCAGCACCGGCAGCGAACGGATAAACGCCTGCCTGACCGTGTTACCGGTCATGCTTTTCGAGCAGAATCATCGTCCCGTCTCCCCCGCCTTCCTTATGATCGCTTCAATTTGCAAATATAGCATACAAACGCCGCAAGCGCAAGCCCCATTCATGGGACGCGAAAAACACATTCATGGGCGCAAAAATAGAGCGGCGCAAATTCGCGGGCGCGAACGCCGCGTTGTTGTCCGTCGCGCCGATCACCGAGGACGTCGCTCCGACGCAGGCTCCCCCGGCGGCGGTGTCGGGGCGGCGGAGGTATCGGGTGCTGCGGTGATATAGACAGCCGCCGGTTTATCCGTTTTCGTAGTCGAAGAATCCCCGTCCGGTCTTGCGGCCCAGCTCACCGGCCCGCACCTTCCTGCGCAGCAGATAGCAGGCCCGGAATTTGGGGTCGTGCGTGTCCTCGAACAGTACGTCGAGGACGTGCAGCAGCACATCGAGTCCCACGAGATCGGCCAGATGCAGCGGCCCCATCGGATGGTTCGCGCCGAGACGCATGGCCTTGTCGATGTCCTCCGCGCTGGCGGCGCCCTCGTACAGCAGGCAGATCGCCTCGTTCATCATCGGCGCCAGTATCCGGTTCACGACAAAGCCGGGGCTGTCCGATACAGTAACCGGCTCCTTGCCGATGCGGACGGCGAGGTCATACACCGCGCTGTACGTCTCCTCCGACGTGGAGGAGGCGCGGACAAGCTCTATGAGCGGCATCGTCAGCGCCGGGTTGAAGAAGTGCATCCCGATGAACCGGTCGGGACGCCCGGACGCCGCCGCCATCTGCGTCACGGAGATCGAGCTGGTGTTCGTGCAGAATACGCACCCCGCCGGACAAATGGCGTCAAGCTCCCGGAACAGGTCGATCTTGATATCCGCCCGTTCGAGCACGGCCTCGAGCACGAGATCGGCCGGCTCCAATGAGACCGTAAAAGTGATGCGGCCACGGATCGCGTCGGCGGCGTCGGCGCTCAGTCTTCCCTTTGCCGTCTGACGTGAAAGCGAGGCCTCCAGCTTCTCCCGGGCGGCGGCAATGATATCGTCGCTGATATCCCGCACGGCGACCGCCATGCCCGCGCCCGCGAACACCTGCGCGATATCAAGCCCCATCGTACCGGCCCCGGCCACAAATATGTTCTTCATCCCTCGCGGCTCCTTTCTTGATACGGAAGTTTATCCAAAACATTGTCAACTCTGCCAATATATAAACTTTTCTTGACAGGGTTATTAGTAACGCTTTACAATGATCCCATCAATACAACAGGGAGGATTACCAAATGGATCTTCATCTCAGGGACAAGGTCGTCATGATCACCGGCTCCACCGGCGGCGTGGGCGAGGCGATCGTAAAGGCGTTCGCGGCCGAGGGCTGCAAGCTCGCAATCTCCTCCACAAGGCAGGAGAAGCTGGACGCGATGCTGCCGTCGATCGACGTCGCGCCGGATCATATGCTGACGTTTGTGATGGACGTCTCCCGGGAGGAACAGGTCAAGGCCATGGTAGAGGGGACTGTCGCCCATTACGGCGCTCTCGATGTGCTCGTGAACATCGCCGGCTACGAGGGGCTGAGCCTCCCGGTCGATGAGCAGACCATGGACAACGTCATGAAGGTGTACAGCGTCAACGTTTTCGGCCCGCTGTACGGCATGAAGTACGCCATCCCGCAGATGAAGAAGCAGGGCGGCGGCGCTATCGTCAACATCACCTCGCAGGGCTCCGTCACCGGCGCGGCGACGATGTCGGCCTACGTCTCCTCCAAGCACGCGGCGCTCGGCATATCCAAGTGCGCGGCGCTCGAGGTCGCCGAGCTTGGCATCCACATCAACTGCATCGGCCCCGGCCCCATCGACACGCCGATGATGACAAAGCTCGAGAAGCAGGCCCTCGGCGACGGCGTATCCAAGGAGGAGGCCATGAAGATCTTCGCCGCGTCGTATCCCGACAAGCGTTACTGCAAGCCGTCTGAGGTCGCAAGCCTCGCCCTGTATCTCGCGTCGGACGTCTCGAGCCACATCACCGGCTCCCTCGTCACAATGGACGGCGGCCAGGCCGCGCTGGGCAGGTGATACCGTTTCCTTCTCCCCGCCCGGAAGAAGCATTCAACGCGGAATCGGCAATCAAACGCCCCTTTCCGAAAAACCGTCAAAAGCCGTCGGCGATGCCGGCGGCTTTCGGTTTTGGTCAGTCGGACGCCTCCGTGCCCAGAAGGCCGATCTCGGCGGCGTGCTCCTTCATGCCCTCGATGCATATCTCCGCGACGTCACGCACCTCCATGCCGAGCATGTCGCAGCCCTGTTGAATCGTCTCGCGGCTGCATTTCGCGGCGAATTTCTTGTCCTTGTACTTCTTCATGAAGCTCTTGATCTCGAGGTCGGTAATGCCGTGCGGGCGCATTCTGGCGCAGGCCTGAATGATGCCCGTCAGCTCGTCCACGGTAAACAGGCTCTTTTCAAGATTCGTCTCGGGCTTCACGTCGGTGCATATGCCGTAACCGTGGCTGAGGATGGCCCGCACCTCCTCCTCCGTGACGCCGGCGGCCAGCAGCGGCTCCGCCGTGTGCTGCAAGTGCTCGTCCGGGTACTTCTCGTAGTCGTAATCGTG
>CAJOFW010000316.1 GCA_905234005.1 uncultured Oscillospiraceae bacterium | reverse complement strand
TCGCGGGCATGGTGAACGCGACGTATTCGACATTCCTTTACTTCCAGTTCTGATACCATTCTTCGATGGAAGCGTTCTTCGATGGAAAGCTTCTCTCCGCTTCAAGGCTTCTCTCCGTTACCGGGCGCGAAGCCTTGGAAGCGCTGTCTTTTCGAAGCGAAATCATAGTTCTTTTTGATCCTTTTTCTTTGGGAAAAAGGACGAGGAGGTGCGACCGTGCAGGAGCAACAGGATAAAAAAGCGGCCCGGCGTGACCGGCGGGAAAAGCGGCTCGCGGCGCACAGCCGCGCCGTGACGATCGTCTCGTTTGCCATCATCGCGCTGCTCATCGCGCTGGGCGCGTTCACGAGGGATCGGACGTACTCCGAAAACGAGAACCGTTCCCTGGCCCAGTTCCCGGCCCTGACGCTCGACGGTCTGCGCTCCGGCAGCCTGTTCACGGACGCCGGCGACTACATGGCCGACCAGTTCTTCGCCCGGGACGCGTGGATCGGGCTCGATACCTTCGCGTCCCGCGCCCTCGGCCGCCGCGACGTAAACGGCGTGTACATCGGGAAGGACGGCTACCTCATGACCGCCCCCGAGACGCCGGACACCGCGATGCAGCAGCGGAAAATCGCCGCCGTGAGCGCGTTTGCGCGCAATCACCCCGACGTGAACGTCATGTTCATGCTCGTGCCGGACGCCGCCGCGGTCATGAGCGCGAAGCTGCCCCGGAACGCCCCCGTCCGCGACCAGCTCTCCGACATCGCGTTCATCGAATCGCAGCTCGGCTACTCGGTCGACGTGCTCAGCGTCGCCCAGACGCTCACCGAGCACGCCGAGGAGCCGCTCTATTACCGCACCGACCACCACTGGACGAGCCTCGGCGCGTTCACGGCGTTCCGGGCGTCGGAGAGCAGCTTTCGCGGCGATACGGACGTGAGTCTCCCGGCGTTCAACATCATGACCGTGACCGACTCGTTCGAGGGGACGCTGGCCTCGAAATCCGGCGTCCACCGGGTGAAGGACAGCATCGACGTCTACATCCCGCAGGACTCGAGCGTGCAATATTATGTAAACTATACCGACACGCAGACCCGCGTCACGTCGCTGTACGTCAGCGCGATGCTCGAGGAGAAGGATCAGTACACGGTCTTCTTCGGCGGCAACTATCCGCTGCTCGAGATCTGGACGACGGCGGACAACGGCCGCTGCCTGCTCGTGTTCAAGGACTCCTACGCGAACTGCTTCATGCAGTTTCTGACGCCCTACTACGACAGGATCATCATGATCGACCCGCGCTACTACTACGGCAGTCTCGAGTCCGTATTCACCGAGTACGGCGTGACCGACACGCTGTTTCTCTACAGCGCCGACACCTGGATGACCGACACGACGCTGACCGACGTGCTCGGCACCGACGTCCCGACGGCCTCCGCCGCGGACGCGGACACGGACGCGGACGCGGACACGGATACGGGCGACTGACCGGCGCGGCATCTGTCACGCGGCATACGGCGTGTGACAGATGCATATCAATGCTTGCCCCGCGCGGCCCCGTGTGCTATAATCTTTATCTCAACCAAGAATCTTTAATTGCAAATCATAAGGAGGATTCGACGCCTCATGAAGAAGGTACAGTTCACCGAGACCGTGCTGCGGGACGCGAACCAGTCGCTCGTGGCGACACGGCTGCCCTACGACAAATTCGAGCCGATCCTGGAGACCATCGACAAGGCGGGCTTCTACTCCGCCGAGTGCTGGGGCGGCGCGACGTTTGACGTCTGCCTCCGCTACCTGAACGAGGACCCGTGGGAGCGGCTGCGCCGCATCCGGGCGAAAATGCCGAACACGAAGCTGCAGATGCTGCTGCGCGGCCAGAACATCCTCGGCTACAAGCACTATTCGGACGACATCGTCCGCCGCTTTGTCCGCGCCTCGGTGCGAAACGGCATCGACATCATCCGCGTATTCGACGCCCTCAACGACGTGGACAATCTCCGCGTCGCGATCGAGGAGACCGTATCGAGCGGCGCGATGGCCTCCGGCGCGATCTCCTACACCACAAGCCCGGTTCACACGCTCGAGAAATACGTGGCGACGGTGAAGGAGCTGAAGGCCATGGGCGTGTCCTCGATCTGCATCAAGGACATGGCCGGCATCCTCTCGCCGAAGAGCTGCTACGACCTCGTCGCCGCGATCAAGGACGCGGTCGATCTGCCCGTCGTGCTGCATACGCACTGCACGACCGGCCTCGCGTTCATGACATACCTGAAGGGCATCGAGGCCGGAGCGGACGTCATCGACACGGCGATCTCCCCGTTCTCCGGCGGCACGAGCCAGCCCGCCACCGAGACGCTGGCTTTCGCTCTGCGCGAGCTGGGGTACGACGTTGCGCTCGACAGCGAGTGCCTTATGAAGATGGCGGACTTCTTCAAGCCCGTCCGGGCCGGCTTCATCGAGGACGGCACCCTCAATCCGATCTCCCTGACGACCGACACCCAATGCCTGACCTACCAGATACCGGGCGGCATGCTCTCGAACCTCTTAAGCCAGCTCAAAATGCTCAACGCCCTCGACAAATTCGACGAGGCCCTGCTCGAGACGCCGCGTGTCCGCGCCGACATGGGCTATCCCCCGCTCGTCACGCCGACGAGCCAGCTCGTCGGCACGCAGGCCGTGCAGAACGTCCTGTCCGGCGAGCGCTACAAAAACGTCGGCGCGGAGCTTCGCGCCTACTGCCGTGGCGAATACGGCCGCACCCCCGCGCCGATCGACCCGGAGATCCGGGCAAAGATCCTCGGCGACGAGAAGCCCGTCGAGGGCCGCTACGCCGACACCCTCCCGGCGGACGTATACGAGAAAGCCGAGGCGGAGCTGGGCGACGACGCCCGCTGCGAGGAGGACGTGCTCAGCTACATCGCGTTCCCGCAGGTGGCGGAGAAGTTCTTCGAGGAACGCCGGGCGCGTGAGCAGCGCGTATGCCGCTACAGCATCGAGCGCGTGGAGGATTGACGAATGACATTCGGACAAGCCCTGATCTATTCGCTGCTCGGCATCCTCGTCGTGTTCTTCGCGCTGGTGCTCCTGATGGTCATCATCAAGCTCCTGATCGCGGTCAGCGACCGCGCCGCGAAAAAGACCCCCGCCCCCGCCGCGCCGGAGGCGGCAGTCCCCGCGCCCGCCTCCCCGACCGCGCCGGAGGCCCCCGGCTCCGCCGGCGAGCTGAAGCTTTACGACACCGAGCCCCGCGTCGCCGCCATGCTCATGGCCATCGTGGCCGACGAGCTGGGCGTGCCCGTAAACGAGCTGCGTTTTCTGTCCATCCGAGAGCTGAAGGAGTAAGAGCCATGAAGTATAAAATCACCCTGCAGGGAAGAACCTACGAGGTAGAGGTCGAGCACGGCGAGGCCATGCTGCTCGACGAATAC
>CAJOFW010000315.1 GCA_905234005.1 uncultured Oscillospiraceae bacterium | reverse complement strand
GCGTAGATTCTATTGAATAAGGTAGTGATATTATGCACGCAGCCCGCAAATCCAGATGGAAGCTCTGGCTTCTCGTCATTGTTCTCCTGCTCGTGATCGCCGTTCTCGGCTTCCTGTGCTACAGAACCTTCATGGGCGGCGGCTCCTCCGGACGCGCCTCCGCCTCCACAGCCACCAGCGGCATCTCCACGTCCGTCGCGGCCCAGGACGCGTCCGGCCGGGACGTCTCGAGCAGCATCGCCATCACCGCCGGCACCGAGCGGCCCGACATCGCCGACGAGAACGCCGACCTCATCCTGCTCGACATCGACTGGTCGGCCAAGCGTGAGCCGAAGACGCCGCTCATCCTGACCGTGTCGAACCCGGGCTTCACGAACGACGACGGCCTGTCCGTCTACCACTGCGCCGACGGCGTGTGGGAGCTGCTGGGTACATACCGCATCGCGGATCATGCCGTGTCCTTCCGGACGGACAGCCTCTCCCCCTTCGCGTTTGAGCTGATAAGCTCCAGCCCGACGCCGACGCCCGCGCCCACCGAGGAGCCGGCCGGCACGCCCGAGCCGACCGCCACGCCCGCGCCGACCGCGAAGCCGATCGACTACGGCAAGTACAACCACATCCAGGTCGGCGAATTCGTCGAGACGGCGGAGCTTGCCGCCGACGGGGCGTACATCATCGTCATGCTGGACGAGGAGACCGCCGAACAGCCCGCCGAGGACGCTGAAGCGCCCGTGACCGACGGCGAGACCGACGGCGCCGACGCCGCAGACGCGGAGGCGGACGCCGAAGCCCCCGACGGCACCGCCGCGCCCGAAGGCACCGCCGCGCCGGACGCCGACGTCACGTATTTCGACGCCAGCGACATGGCCGTCACGCTGACCGGCACCGTCCTTCTCAACTACAACGGCAAGGAGCTTCACGCCATCCCCGCCGAGATCGTGCGCAGCGCCACCGGCGTGTACGCGTTCACCGATCCCATCGTCGAGGGCATGATCTTCACCGCCGTCGACTCCGACAACGTGAACGGCGCCGTCCGCTACGCCCTCGCGAACAACGACATGTATCTGAACCTCGACGAAAGCAACGAGAACGTCATCCTCAACGACAACGAGACCCGTACGCGCTGGGGCTTCACCGCCATCACGGCCGCGGCTCGTCCGCCGGTACACTCACGTACTACGACGGCGGCTCGATCTACTATCCGACCGAAATGGATATGACCGCCCCCGCCGGGACCGAGGACGCCGAGGCCGAGGAGGTCATCTCGTTCACGGTCACGACCGAGAGCGGCGAGGCGCGGCGTATGCTCCTGTTCCGGCTGAAGGTCAGCGAGACGCCGGAGCCCTCCGCGACGCCCGAGGCCACCGCGAACCCGGACGACGACACCACCCTCGTCGAGACGACGACGCCGGCCCCGATCACCGGCATCGACGCGACGCCGCCTCCCACCGCGACGCCGAACAGCTCGCAGATCATCATCCCGGTGACGCCCACGGCCGTCCCGACCGCGACGCCCGCCACGACAACGCCGCCGCCTCCCACCACCGAGCCGACGAGCGTGCCCACCGCCGTACCGACAGCCGTTCCCACCGCCGTGCCGACAGCCGTTCCCCCGACGCCCACGCCGTATTCCGGCGGCGAGACCTCGAGCAACACGGACATCATCGACTACGGCGACGACAGCGCGACCGACGCGTAACCGTCGGGCAGACGCCCGGCGCTGTCCGATCGAAGCGCCATAACAAATCGGTTCCATACCGATTCGGTTCCACTTAAGATCAGCGCGGCATCCGTTTGACGCGGATGCCGCGCTTTCATACACTATTATAAATGGGAGAGACGTCCATGAAGGTACTTCACATCGGAAAAAAGGGGAATATGGAGAAATACTCCGCGCCGGACAGCTTTCTTGCCCGGCTCGAGACGGCGGACGCGTATATGGGCCTTACGGCGGACGAATACATCGCCCTCGCCGGGGACGCGGATTTCATCGTCGCGGACGCGGTCGGCGAGGTATCCGGGGCGCTTATCGAGCGGATGCCGAACCTGAAGCTCATCCACTCCGAGGGCGTCGCCTTCAACCGGATCGACATCGAGACGGCCCGCCGCCGTCATGTTTACGTCTGCAACAGCCGGGGCATGAACGCGACCGCCGTCGCCGAGCAGACGATCCTTCTGATGCTCGGCATGCTCCGAAACGTGGCCGGAAACGACCGCGCCGTCCGCGAGGGACGGCAGATCGCGGTCAAGGAGCGCTACATGGCAGACGGCGACCTCCGCGAGCTTGCCGACTGCGCCGTCGGCCTCGTCGGCTTCGGCGACATCGCCCGGGCGACAGCAAGGCTCCTGCGCGCCCACGGCGTGGAGACGATCTGTTATTACAGGCGCTCCCCCCTGTCCGCCCCGGACGAGGCGGCGCTCGGCGTATCGTACCGGCCGCTGGCGGCGCTTCTCGCCGAAAGCGACATCGTGAGCCTGCACCTGCCCGTCAGCCCGGAGACCGCCGGCATGGCGGACGCGTCCTTCTTCGGCGCCATGCGGGACGGCGCGTATTTCGTGAACACATCCCGCGGCGAGCTGGTGGACGACGACGCGCTCATCGCGGCGCTCCAGAGCGGCCGACTCGCCATGGCCGGACTCGACACGCTCAATCACGAGCCGGTACAGCCGGAGCACCCGCTTCTGCGTCTGCCCCCGGAGACGGCGGAGCGGCTTCTTTTCAGCCCGCATATCGGCGGCATCACCGCCTCGAGCTTCCGCCGCAGCTACGCGATGATCTGGGAGGACATCCGCGCCGCCGCCGAGGGCCGGACGCCCAAACGCGTCGTTAACCCGTGGTGATCCCACACGAAAAAAACAGAAACCGGACAAAGACACTTTTCTTTGTCCGGTTTTCGTGTTATAATATAGCAATTTGTGCGTTACTATGCAGAACGGGCCGCGCGGCCTGCGCGGATTCATGATTTTTATCCATTGAATTGTGCATAAAAATACGTTATGATAGTAACC
>CAJOFW010000314.1 GCA_905234005.1 uncultured Oscillospiraceae bacterium | reverse complement strand
GGCATATTGCACAAAATCAATATCCACCGAATACGAAATTTTTTGAATTTGCACAGTAGCGTTTCTAATGATATTTTATGAAAACTTAAAATCCATTTATGATCACAAAACCTAAACAATACAACAAAAACCACGCAGCAATCGTAAAGGACGCCGCGTGGTTTGTGGATGGATGGATTATGCGCCTCTAAACGCTAAGGCGCAGCATTCGCGCAAAAAAGCAAGCCGCAATTATTTGCCGCCCATGCCTTTGGCCGAGAAGTACGGTCCACCGAACTCGTCCTTAACGGCCTGCTTCGCGGCCTCAAAGTCAGCGACCTTGACGGCATCCAGCGCAGCGATCGTGGCATCGTGATCCAGCGCGGGCAGAGAGAGGATCTGGCGGGCCTCCGCCGGGGTGGCGGGCTCGTCGCCGTAGGCGCGGATCGCGTTGGCGGCGCGCTCGACGAGCATCATGTTGGTGGCCATGATCTTCTTGCCTTCCTTGTCCTTGCCGAAGATGACGTTGTCCTCCATGCCGACGCGGACGCCGCCGCCGTTGGCGATCGCGGCGAACATGACGGGCAGGTGGCCCTTGCCGATACTGAACGCAGACCAGGTGATCTCCTTGGGCAGAGCGCCCTCGAACTGGAGGCGATGCATCTCGTCAAGCATGAGCTGCAGCTGGCCGGGGGTGGCGTCCATGCCGCCCATAACGCCCATGCAGAACTGGAAGTGCAGAGGAGCCACAACGTAGCCCTGCTTCCAGTAAGCGCCGATGGCGCGCAGCGCGCCGAGGTCGAAGATCTCAAATTCGGGCTTGATGCCGCGCTCCTGATACAGCTTACCGAGCTGCATCAGCATGGCGGGGCTGTTGTGGAACACGCCGCCGGGGATGCCCCAGTTGAAGGAGGAGGCGTCGAAGGTGCCCATCTCAATGCCGGGGACGTTCTTGTGGTGCAGCATACGCATGGCGTTGCCGTAGGGGGAGTCGTCGGAATCGCGGTTGTCGCCGGAGGAGGTGCAGTTGACGATGATGTCGCACTCCTTGTTGGCGCGGATGAGCTTGATGGTCTCGTAGAACTTCACGGGATCCATGACGCCCATGCCGGCGTCGTCACGCATGTGGAGGTGCGCGACGGAAGCGCCGAGCTTGCGGCACTCGAGGACCTGCTCGCAGATCTGCTCGGGGGTCTCGGGAACGTTGTAGCCGGCGGGGGTGACGGCGCCGGTCAGAGCAACGGTAATGATTCTCTTTGCCATTGATAATACTCCTTGTTTATATTGGGGATCGAGAGATTTTTTCGTCAGGGGAAGCCGAGTGAAAGAAGGCGTACCGTGAGTACGTCGATCGATCGAGGCAAAGCCTGACGGAAAAAGATCCGATCACAGTCTCTCGTGCATCTTCAGCAGGGAGATGATGACGTTGTCGCGGAAGGACGCGATCTGGGGCTTGGTGTTGCCGATGACGGGCGGGAAGTGCTCCATCTCGGGGATGATCTGCTCACCGGATAGGTCAGCCCACGTGTCAGGAACCTGCTTCATGTCCGAAATATCCGCGAACACGGCGTTCGTCATCGCGCCGAACTTGATGGCGCAGCCCTTGAGGCCGAGGTCGCCGCCGCCCAGCTCATAGTTCATGGCGGGGCCGAAGGCGGCCAGGCGCAGGCCGGGGCCGAAGGTCCAGGCGTTGTCCGCGTCCTCCATGGAGCAGACGCCCTCGCACACCAGCGCGATCTCCTCGCGCCACAGGGCGTGCATGAGGCGGTTCGCGATAAAGCCGTTCTTCTCGATGTTCAGGACCACGGGGGCCTTGTCGTACTTGGCGTAGAACTCACGCCTTGGAGGTCTTCTCGCCGCCGCAGATCTCGATCAGGGGCAGCAGGTAGGCCGGGTTGAAGGGGTGGCCGACGATGATGCGCTCGGGGTGCTTGGCCTCGGCGGCGATCAGGGTCACGGGCGTGCCGGAGGAAGAGGAGGCGATGATGGCGTCCTCGGGCAGGTACTGCTCCATGACGGCGACCATCTTGTGCTTCTCTTCGGTGTTCTCGGGGCCGTTCTCCTGGACGAAGTACACGCCGGTGAAGGCCTCGGCGGGATCGGTGGTGAACTTGATGCGGGACCAGATATCGTCGCCGTTTTCGATGATGCCGTACTTGATGTAGGTGTCGATGGCTTCCTGAACCTTGGGCTTGGAGCGCTCGATGGAGCCCTCGGAGCGGACGAATACGTTCACGTTCAGGCCCTTGAGGGAGAAGTACGCCGCAAAGCCGCCGCCGATGGTGCCGGCGCCGTACATGGCTATGGTTTTGATGTCTTCGATCTTCATTTCAATGCTCCTATATAACCGAATGACCGTCCCCCGCAAAAAGCAGGGGACGGAGAAAGGATTTTACGCGAAAATCACGAGGTAGCGACGAGGCCGCCGTCGGGATAGATGGTGGTCGCGGTGACCATGTCGGAAGCCGCAGAGCCGAGGAAGATGGCCGGGCCGACGACGTCGATCTCGTAGCCGATGCGCTGCGCGGGCAGAGCGCCGGCGATGCCGTTGCGAACCTTCTCATCGGGGGGCAGCAGGCCGACCATCATCGGGGTGTAGGTGATGGTGGGGCCGATGGCGTTGACCTGGATGTTGGGACGCAGGTCAGCGGCATAGGCCTTGGTCAGCATCTCGACAGCGCCCTTGGTGGTGTTGTAGGGGACGTTGCCGTTGCCGCCGTTGGCGACAGCGCGGATGCCGCGGACGGAGCCGAAGTTGATGATCTTGCCGTAGCCCTGGTTGGGGTTGGCCTTGCCGTGCTCGAAAGCGGCCTCGTCGATCTTCTCGGCGCCCTCGATGTTGTTGGACTTCATCCAGTTGCCGAAGTACTTGCAGGTCAGCATCAGGGAGGTGATGTTGGTGTCGAGCATCTTCTTGAAGAAGTCGGTGTCGATCTCCCAGGACCACATCTTCTTGTTGATGCCCTGCGCGTTCACGAGGATGTCGCAGCCGCCGATGCCGTCGGGGCCGGTGACGACGTCAACAGCCTTCTTGACGAACTCCTCGTCGGCGGCGTCGCCGGCGATGTACATGACCTTGACGCCGGGAGCGGCCTTGGCCTCGATGTCCTTCACGGCCTCCTGGAGCTTGGCCTCGCTGCGGGAAGAGATGCAGACGGAGCAGCCGTTCGCGGCATAGCCCTCCGCGATCGCCTTGCCGAAGCCGCCGGCGCCGCCGAAGATCATGGCCTTCTTGCCGCTGATGTCGAACATTTTGGTGAGATCACCGGAATATACCTTGGGCATGATAAATCAGTCTCCTTTATGTAATATTTTAACGGGTTGCAGAGGAGGCAGAAGCCTCGGCCTGCGCTGTCCCGATAAAGCCATGTCCTCCGCCTTCGATCACTACAAGTTCCGCAGAAGAAAAAGTCTCTGCTGCCCGTTCAGAATCGGCCATGGGTACCAGCGGATCTTTGGTTCCGTGAAGCAGAAGTACTTCGCCCTCGTAATTTTTCATAACCTCATAGATATCGAAAGAAAGCATATCCTCATCATACTGCCGGCTGAGCGTCATGCCCAACAGATTGAAGGTATCGTAAAACTGTGTGCCGTCTTTTGTACGTTCTCTGGCATCATCCTGCAGGATAT
>CAJOFW010000313.1 GCA_905234005.1 uncultured Oscillospiraceae bacterium | reverse complement strand
CCGCGCCGCGTCTCGGTGTTGGCCGGGAGGAAGGCGGTGAGGTCGTTGGAGACCTGCACCTTGCTCACCGACATCACGCAGAACACGACCGCGCCGGCAAAGAGGATGAAGATGATGAGCCGAAAGTCGACGATGAACGCCGCGGCCTTGTCAAGGAAGCTTGTTTTTTTCTGCATAGGGTTCTCCACGTCCGTGATACTCCTCAAAGCGCTGATGATCTTATGTGCTTTAACCGGCTCATTATACGCAGGTCAATTCCCGCAGGGCAATTTCAGATTTTTCCATCCACTTTTTTCTGCTCCGAACGGGCCGTCGTCCGGTCTCCCGGCGGCGGGCCGGTGAAAAAGCGGCGCCGCATGGGGCGGCGGGGCCTCATGCGGTGCGTTTATCAGCGGCCCAGCTCGCGCAGGGGCCTGTCCTCATGGGCGACGCCGTCCATGAGAATGGAGACAAGCTCCGCGTGCAGCTCGTCGATCGTCGGCTCACGCGGACTGATCCGATAGCTGTATTCCATCCGGAGCTCGCCGCTGCCGGTCAGGTCGCTGGTGCTGATATGGAGGCCGTAGCCGTTGCCGGGGTACGGGTACTGTCTGATCTCCGCGCCGCCTCGTGTGTCGATCCTGGCGTTGAAGGCGTTGAGCGACATATCATAGGCGTTGCTCATCATGTTGTGCTCGAGGAAAAGATCGGTCAGAATGGCCGCGTAGCCGTACTGCGCGTGACGCATGGTCGCAAGCAGCTCCGCCGACGTGGCCGCGACGTGATCGGCAAAGCTGGCGTCCGGGTCGACGCTGCAGTATGTCGGTACGGACTCGACGTGCATCCCGCGGGAATGCCGCTCCCGGTGGCCGACGCGGTTGAGCGACATCAGCGCCATCAGAAACGCGTCCTTGCCGATGTGCCGCGCCGCCATGACGGAAAGCGCCGCGAACATCACCGCGAACGGGGATGCGTTTCGCTCCGCCGCGAACCGCTCAACGGCCCGCATATCGTCCGCCGGCAGCGTGAAGGCACGCTTGCCGATCTGCTCCGTCTCGCCCTCTCCGGCGATGGGGAAGAATCTCGGCTCGCCGATTTTGTTGTACTGGTCAATGAAGAACTGGCGGTCACGGGCCGCCCGGCCGCTTGCGCGATACTGCGCGTCGCGCTCGAAGAAGTCGGTGACCGTGTACGCCTCCGGCGTCTCGCCGTGCATCAGCGCGATGAACTGGTTGCCGAGAACCGCGATGCCCCATACGTCCGTGATGATGTGGTGGCACGTAACGAACACGCCGTACCGGTCCGGGAGCTGTATGATGCGCAGCTCGCAGAGCTGCCCGTCAAAGGGCACGCCGCGCTGCAGCTCTTCTTCGGCGAAGGCGTCTATCTCGCTGTCGCTCTGAAGGCGCATGACCTCAAAGCGCTGCGGCTCATAGTCGGCGATGTACTGCCTGGGCATGCCGTCCTCGTGGACGATGCGCGTGCGCAGGGCGTCGTTTATGCGAAACAGCTCGTTGAGCGCGGCGGTGATCTCCGCCTCCGGGCGCTGTCCCTTCATGAGCAGAGCGCAGCAGAGCGTGCACCCGCGCCCGTTGTACCGCGACTGCATCACATAGATGAGCTGCTGCGGCCCGGTGAGGCCGTAGAGCTTTTTATCGGCGTAGCTTTCCATGGCTTCTGTCTCCCGTAAAAATGTATGATCTGTCTGCCGGTTTTCCGTATCGACGTCGGACGCGTCGTCTGTCAGACCAATGACGGCGTCCGCTTCAGCGGCCCAGCTCGCGCAGGGGCTTGCCGTCGTTTTCGACGCCGTCCATGAGCACGCCGATCAGCTCCTCCTCGAACGCGACGATCACGTCGTCGGACGGTGCGCTGATCTTGTAGAGGTAGTTTATCAGCATCTCGCCGGTACGGGACAGGTCCGACGCGGTGATGAAGATACCGTCGAACGCGTCGTCGAGCTGGAAGATTTTGATTTCCGCGCCGCCGCGCGGGTCAAGCGCGGCGTTGTAGAAGTTGAGCGAGATGTCGTAGCTTATACGCGTCTGGTTGAACTCGAGAAAGAGATCGGTCACGATGTTCGTCCAGCCGTATTGCGCGTGGCGCATGGTTGCGAGAACCTCCGCCGCGAGGCGCGCGCAGTGATCGTAGAAGCTTACGTCCGGATCGTATGTGCAGAGCACGGGCGCGGAATCCACAAATATGCCCGCGGTATGCATATCACGGACGCCTGAGCGGTTGAGGATCGGAAGCCCCAGAAAGAACCTC
>CAJOFW010000312.1:2111-4776 GCA_905234005.1 uncultured Oscillospiraceae bacterium | reverse complement strand
TAACGGTCAGCCACCTGCGTTTCGGCGACGTACCGATCAAGTCCTCCTATTATATCAATAAGGCGGACTTTGTCGCCTGCCACGTCCCCAGCTATATCACCAAGGCGTTCCCGATTGCCCGCGACGTAAAACCCGGCGGCACGCTCCTGATTAACTGTCAGTGGACCCCGGAGGAACTGGAACACCATCTGGACGCCGCCTCCAAGCGCTTTATCGCCAACAATAACATCAATCTCTATACCATCAACGCCATTGACCTTGCCATTGAGATCGGCATGGGCAAGCGGACCAACACGATCCTGCAGTCCGCGTTCTTCGCGCTTGCGAAAGTGCTGCCCGCGGCGGATGCGATCCAGTATATGAAGGACGCCGCCACGCATTCCTACCTGAAAAAAGGCCAGGACGTTGTGGACATGAACCACAAGGCCATTGACGCCGGCGCGACCGCGTTCAAGAAGATCGACGTTCCCGAAAGCTGGAAGAACGCCGAGGACGTCAAGAAAGAGGTCAAGCTCTCCGGACCGGCCGCCCGCGTGGAGATGGTTCAGAAGATTCTGGACCCCGTAGGCCGTATGGACGGCGACAGCCTGCCCGTATCCGCGTTCAAAGACCGTCCCGACGGACAGTTTGAACTCGGCGCGGCGGCCTATGAGAAGCGCGGCGTAGCCGTATCTGTTCCCACCTGGAATCCGGACAACTGCATCCAGTGCAACCAGTGCGCCTACGTCTTTCGCCCTGACGGAAGAGGAAGCCGCGAAAGCCCCCGCCGCCGCCAAGATGGTGGATATGAACGGCAAGAAGGGCCTGAAATTCGCCATGACCATCTCTCCGCTGGACTGCATGGGCTGCGGCGTCTGCGTGGGCGTCTGCCCCGGCAAGAAGGGCAACAAGGCCCTGTCTATGGCTCCGCAGGAGGGCGAACTGCCTCAGCAGGCGATGTTCGACTACTGTGTGGCGGATGTCTCCGAAAAGAAGGAACTCCAGACGAACAACGTCAAGGGCAGCCAGTTCCGCCAGCCCTATCTGGAATTCTCCGGCTCCTGCGCCGGCTGCGCCGAGACGAGCTATGCCCGTCTCATCACCCAGGTCTGCGGCGACCGCATGTACATCTCCAACGCCACCGGCTGCTCGTCCATCTGGGGCGGCCCGGCCGCGACAAGCCCGTACACCGTCAACCAGCAGGGCCGCGGCCCCGCCTGGGCAAACTCCCTGTTTGAGGACAACGCGGAGCACGGCTTCGGCCTCTACATCGGCCAGAAGGCCATCCGCGAGCGCATGAAGGGCGAGGTCGAGTACGTCGTCGAAAACGGCAAGGTGCCCGAGATCGTCGACGCGGCGAAGGAATACCTCGCCACCTACAACGACGGCAAGGCGAACCAGGCCGCGACCGCGAAGCTCATCGAGGCCCTCGAGACAAAGGGCTGCGGCGGCGAGCACTGCGTGACGCTGCTCAAGCACCGCGAATACCTCGCCAAGAAATCCGTGTGGATCTTCGGCGGCGACGGCTGGGCCTACGACATCGGCTTCGGCGGCCTTGACCACGTACTGGCCCAGGGCGAGGACGTGAACGTCATGGTCTTCGACACCGAGGTCTACTCCAACACCGGCGGTCAGGCGTCCAAGGCGTCCCAGATCGGCCAGGTCGCGCAGTTCGCGGCGGCCGGCAAGGCGCTTGCGAAGAAGAGCCTCTCGCAGATCGCCATGACCTACGGCTACGTCTACGTCGCCCAGATCGCGATGGGCGCGAACCCGGCGCAGGCCCTCAAGGCCATCGCCGAGGCGGAGGCGTATCCCGGCCCGTCGCTGATCATCGGCTACGCCCCGTGCGAGATGCACAGCATCAAGGGCGGCATGACGAACTGCCAGGCCGAGATGAAGAAGGCCGTCGAGTGCGGCTACTGGAACCTCTTCCGCTACAACCCGGCTCTGCTCGCCGAGGGCAAGAACCCGTTCACGCTCGATTCCAAGGCTCCCAGCGGCTCGTATCGTGACTTCATCATGAACGAGGCCCGCTATTCCTCCCTGACCCGCAGCTTCCCCGACCGCGCCGAGGAGCTGTTCACACAGGCGGAGAAGGTCGCGCAGGAGCGCTTCCAGAACCTCGAGCTGCAGAAGCAGATGTTCGAGCAGGAGGCCGCGAAGGCGTAAGATCGACCAACCCGAACACAAACCGTCAAGCACAACACAGCGCCCCCTGCCTTCGGGCAAGGGGCGCGTTTTAAGAAAGGAAGCACACACATATGCTCGTAGGAAACGTACTGGAAAAAACCGACGCGACGGCCGCGTGGCAGCTCTCCGCGGACAAGCTCGCGGACTGGGTGCGCTCGGTCTGGCAGGAGAACACAAAGCTCGGCCTGACGGCATGGGAGGCGGGCATGCCCGAGGATCCCGCCGCCTTCGCCGGTCTGCGTGAGGAGGGCTTCAAGGATCTCGTCGGTCTCGACTACATCTTCAAGTGGTGGGGCGGCAAGGGTGACTCCGACGCCCTCGCCGGACAGGTCGACGTCATATGGAAGATCATCGAGAGCGACGGCGTGGCGACGTACCGCACATGGATCAAGATCGCCGAACGCGACTTCATCCTCGGCCTCTACAAGGAGGAGGGCGCCAAGCGTGAGAAAAACCGCGAGGCATTCCGCGAAGCGTTCGCCCAGTGGAAGGAGCT
>CAJOFW010000312.1:0-2002 GCA_905234005.1 uncultured Oscillospiraceae bacterium | reverse complement strand
ATCAGGGGGCGAGGTACGCAACGCCCGGGTGGGTCGCGGCCATCCAGTCGACGTAGTTCATCGCGCCGATCGGCTCGTTGATGTCGCAGAACGGGATGCCGTAGGGGTCGGCGGCGTCGTAGATGTCACCGGGGATGCCGGTCTGCTGGGACATGAAGTCGTCCGCCAGCGCGTACTCAGCCACGTAGTCGCGGAAATCGTCGAAGTACGGATAATCGCCGCCCTCGTCGGCCGCCGCGTCAGCGGAAGCGTCGCCGGACGCCTCGCCGGACGCGCCGCCCACGAGGATCACCACGCCGGAATACTCCACACCCGGCTCGAACGCGTCGATGCGGGTGCCGGCGGAAATGTCATACGCCTCGAGGCTGTTGTCCATGGCGCAGTCGACGTAGATCTCCAGCGCCGCGCCGTCCGCGCCCTGAATGACAGCGCCGTCCTCGACGACGAGGCTGTAGAGGTTCGAGTCGCCGGTCACGTTCCAGACGGAGCCGGCGTCCACGCTCATGCGCACGCCCCAGATCGTCTCGTACACGTCGTTGTAGATGCGGCGCTGCAGCGTCGCCTCGAGCGGCGTCTGGCCCTCCGCGGCGCTGTTCAGCTCGTCCTCGGGCAGGGCCTCGATCGCGGCGGTCCAGTAGCTGTTCCAGCCGGCGAGCGTGGCGCCGACGACGGCGCCGGTCAGCTCCGCGTTCTCGAGGGAGACGATCATCCTGCGCATATAGTCCTCGTGCAGGATGTCGCCCTCGGCGCTCATGTTCGCGATGACGACCTCGTCGCCGACGTACTCCGCGCCGTCGATCGGGTAGATGCCGGAGGCCATCGCGTCGTAGGTGAAGTGGCTGTGGACTAGGGTATTCGTGCGGCTAGCGAGGACGCAGTTGTCGAACACGACCTTGCCGCTGTGGCAGGCAATGTCCACGATCGCGCCCGCGTCGTACTCGTTGATGAGCCGCGTCACGCCGGTGGACTCGGTCGCCCAGTCGTCATACGTCGTGCCGTCGGCGAAGACGAGATCCTCGGGCAGCGTGGACATGTACGTGTTGTGGATGTACGCGACGGCCTGTGTGTCCGCGCCGGACATATCGGCGTGCATCTTGATCGGGTAGTCGTGCGCGACGATCGCGGACACGCCGTCCTCGGTCGCGGCGGGGACGAGAAGCTCCGCGTCGCCGTCATACGGGGCGGTGGCTTCGTCGCTGGCGTTTTCGAGCGTGTCGATCGTCAGCTCGGCGTTGCGGCATACGGTGATGCCGACGTTGCCGCCGAGGACGCGGGAGCCGTACACATACGCCGTGCACCCGGCCGCGTCATAGATCGCGTAGCCGCCGGTGCCGATGTTCTCGACGTCGGAGTTCACGACGTACATCGTCGTGGACGTGTTGTCGTAGCTCAGGCCGCCCCACGCGTTCGTCAGGACGGTGGAGTGCAGGAACCACACGTCGCCGCCCATGAGCAGCATGGCGCGGGTGGAGTGGTTCACGAACATACTGTCGACGCAGATCAGATCGCCGAGCTGGGTCGTGTTCTTGTCCCGGGTCGTGGACGGGATGTGCACCGAGGGACGGCCCGTGCCGTTCGACTCGACGTAGACGTTCCGCATCTCGATCTGTGAGCCGTTGTAGGCGATGCCGACGCCGGGGGCCGTCTCGGTCGCGCCGGAGGCGAGCGTCTCGTCCTCATCGACGTTCATGACGATGACGGAGTTGTACGCCGCGCCGTCCGGGGCGGTGTAATAGTCCGCCGCGCCGCCGAAGAGGACGGGCGTGGCGTCGTCGGTGAGCTGGTTGATGACGATGCCGGAGCTGCCGACGGCGTTCTCCTCGTCCCAGTCCTCCGCCGCGCAGACGATGCTGACGCCCTCGAGGACATACGGCTCGCCCGCGACCGGCGCCGCGATCTCGCCGGACGCTTCAAAATCATACGCGTCGGTGAGGTTCTGCGTCACGGTGTACGCGCCGTCCTCGCCGTAGGCGATGTAGATCGCGGCGCGTTCGCCGAGCAG
>CAJOFW010000311.1 GCA_905234005.1 uncultured Oscillospiraceae bacterium | reverse complement strand
GGCGCGGCGCTGGCCTCCGGCGAGCCGGAAGCGACGCCCGCCCCGGAACCGGAGGCGACCCCCGCCCCCGCCCCGGCGTCCGAATCGCTCCGCATCCTCACGCGGGGCTACGAGCCGTACGACGCGGCGTTTGACTCCCTCGACGGCCTGTATACCGGCGTGGACTACGGCGCGAGCCTCGGCGACGTGACCGTCCCGAACGGCCTCGTCTGGGCCGTCGAGGACAGCTGCGTCGTCGACCGCCTCGAGATCGAGGACGGCGGCGTCGTCGAGGCCGACGTCCCGGTGATCGTCTTCTTCTCCGAGAGCGACACCGTCGAAAACGGCGACGTGATCGGCAACGTTCAGTTCGTCTGCGACTACGATGAGATCGTCGCGTTCGTCCACACGAACGACACCCACGGCTTTCTGGACAGCGAGCCGTATGTCAAGGGCCTTGCCGACCAGCTCAAGGCGTCGGGCAGGTACAGCCTCGTGCTGACGGTCAGCGGCGGCGACCTGTTCGCGGGCGGCTACGCGGCGGCGCACGTCTACGAGGGCGAGTATATCCCCTGGGTCATGAGCGGCGTCTATGACTACCTCACCTGGGGCAACAACGACGCGGGCATCACCGACTGGGGCATCGGCACCTATATGCTCTCCCTGCTCGGCAACGCCGCCGGCGTGACCGCCCTCGTCGCAAACCAGAACGCGGGCGAGACCGTGGACATCGCCGCCTACTGCGCGCAGTATCAGCCCGCCGTCGGCACGGAGGAATTCGTCTCGCTGTACGACGGCGTCCTCGCCCTGAACGACGACGGCACGATCGACTGGTCCGCCCTTGACCTCGAGAGCGAAAACCTCGAGGAGGGCGACAACGCGCTGGACGACGGCGTCCTCGTCGAGACCGCGAACGGCACGGTCATCGGCGTATTCGGCGAATCGACGCAGGGCGGCTCGATCACCGACCACTACTTCGCCGGCGGCCAGTCCACAATCGACGTCGCGCAGACGATGACCGACGCCCTCCGCGCAAACGGCGCGGCCGCCGTCGTCATGGTGGCCCACACCGGCTGGATGGGCGCGGACTCGGCCGACACAAGCTCGAACGACACAAACAGCGCCCTCGTCGCGAAGAACACGACCGGCCTCGACGCGATCATCGACGCGCACACCCACTCCGTCATCAACGGCGGCGAGGGCTGGCTCTTCTCCGGGACGGCGGACAACACGATCGTGAACCAGGCCAACTGCAAGGGCGAGGCCGTCGGCGTCATGTACCTCTATCTCAAGGACGGCCGGGTCATCGCGAAGGACTGCGAGCTCGTCACGTCCGACGAAAACGGGAGCTGGCCCGGCGTACAGCCCGACGCGGAGACGGCGGAAAAGGTCGAGCACGTCTACGCCCGTCTCGCGGCGGACGGCTACACCCAGGCCCACGCCGTGAGCGAATACTACCTCAACGGCGACCGCATCTCCAGCGGCGACGCGGGCGGCGGCGTACGCGCCAACGAGACGAACCTCGGCGACCTCGTGGCCGACGGCATCCTCTGGACGGCGCAGCAGTACTGGGACGGCGACCCCGTCTCGATCGCGCTCTACCCCGGCTTCTGGGTACGCGCCTCGATCCCCGCGGGCGATATCACGCTCGTGGACGCCCTGAGCGTGTTCGCAAACCCGCTCAAGATCTACTACGCCTCCTACACGGCCGAGGAGCTTGTCGCGCAGATGAACACCTCCTGCGAGAAGCTCGGCGAGGAGAACAACTCCATGTACCAGGTCGCGGGCCTCACCTGCACCTATGACCCCGACACGCACGAGGTGACGACGCTCACGGTCGGCGGCGAGCTGATCTACGACCACGGCGAATACCTCGTCGGCGACGACTGGACGGTCGGCTGCGCGGCGGAGGTCGGCGGCGGCAACATGGAGATCCCCGACGGCACCGAGATCGTCGGCTCGAACGCCGACATGGCCCGGCGGTGGTGCGAGTTCCTCGATTCCGGCGCGTACACGATCTACCCCGACGA
>CAJOFW010000310.1 GCA_905234005.1 uncultured Oscillospiraceae bacterium | reverse complement strand
ATCGGCCTGTCCGTAAAGCGCCGGGAGGCCATCAAGGCCGCGTACAAGGGCGAGCTGTACGAGTGCCCGGTCACCGTGGAGAACGAGAACGATATGCTGAAGGCCGTGGCGGACGTGACCGCCGCCGGGTGCAACGCCCTGGTGGTGTTCCTCGGAAACTTTGGCCCGGAGACGCCTGAAACCCTGATCGCAAAACACTTTGACGGCCCCTGCATGTTCGTGGCGGCCGCCGAGGGCGACGGCGACCTCATCAATGGCCGGGGCGACGCCTACTGCGGCATGCTCAACTGCTCCTACAATCTGGGCATGCGGCATCTTACCGGCTACATCCCCGAATACCCCGTGGGCACGGCGGAGGATATCGCCGCCATGATCGCGGATTTTGTGCCCATCGCCCGGGCCGTCATCGGCGTGAAAAACCTCAAGATCATCACCTTCGGCCCCCGGCCCCAGGACTTCTTCGCCTGCAACGCCCCGATCAAGGGGCTGTATGAGCTGGGCGTGGAGATCGAGGAGAACTCGGAGCTCGACCTGCTGGTGTCCTACAAGGCCCACGCCGGAGACGGGCGCATCCCGGAGGTCTGCGCCGATATGGCCGCGGAGATGGGCGAGGGCAAATACTTCCCCGATCTTCTCGAACGCATGGCGCAGTTCGAGCTGACGCTTCTCGACTGGGCGGAGGCGCATAAGGGGGCGCGCAAATACGTCGCCTTTGCCGACAAGTGCTGGCCGGCGTTCCCGGAGCAGTTCGGCTTTGAGCCGTGCTTTGTGAACAGCCGTCTGGCCAGCCGGGGCATCCCCGTATCCTGCGAGGTCGATATCTACGGCGCGCTTTCGGAGTACATCGGAGCCTGCGTATCCGCCGACGCGGTGACGCTCCTTGACATCAACAATTCCGTACCCGCGCAGATGTGGGAGGAAAATATCAAGGGCAAGTTCGACTATACCCTGACCGACACCTTCATGGGCTTCCACTGCGGCAACACCCCGTCCTGCAAGATGTGCGCCGACCGGGCGGTCAAATACCAGCTCATCCAGCACCGCCTTCTCGAGCCGGAAGGCTCCGAGCCGGATTTCACCCGCGGCACACTGGAGGGCGATATCGCGCCGGGCGACATCACCTTCTACCGCCTCCAGTGCGATTCGGACGGCAATCTCCGCTCCTACATCGCGGAGGGCGAGGTGCTGCCCGTGGCGACCAATTCCTTCGGCGGCATTGGTATTTTTGCCATCCATGAGATGGGCCGTTTCTATCGCCATGTGCTGATCCAGAAGCGCTACCCCCACCACGGCGCGGTGGCCTTCGGGCACCACGGCAAGGCGCTGTTCGAGGTGTTCAAGTTCCTCGGCGTGGGCGATATCGCGTACAACCAGCCCAGGAGCCTGCCGTACCCGACAGAGAATCCCTTTGGCTGATTTGGCGGCGCTGCGGCAGGCTGTACCCCCGCCGGGAACGACTGCCCGTGCAGAAGCGGACGCTGACCGCCCTCAAATCCCGCTCAAAACAAACATGATCAAACCGCCCTTCCGGCTGACACGTCAGAGCGGAAGGGCTGTTTTGCGCGTACATGGAGAGTATTGCATTTTTATTTTCACAGGGGTATTCTTTTGGCGGTAAAGTTGTGATATAATGTCCGGCAGGACGTCTGACGACCGCGCCGACCTGCATACGCAAATATGCGGCGGCGCAGCTGCGCCAGTCTGCGGCGAAAGCCGATCGAATATTGAAACACAACCCAGGAGGTACATATATGGATATCAGCTTGACCGGACGCATTGACTCGAACAACGCGGCGGTCGTGGAGAAGGACATCCTCGCCCGGCTCGACGGCGCGAACGCGGACGCCGTCACGCTGGACGCGGCGACGCTGCAATATATCTCCAGCGCCGGTCTGCGTGTGATTCTGCGTCTGAAGAAGGCGTATAAGAATCTGCGCATCGTCAATGTCAGCTCCGAGGTCTACGAGATTCTGGATATGACCGGCTTTACCGAGATGATTCCGGTGGAGAAGGCGTATCGCATCGTCGACGTCGAAGGC
>CAJOFW010000309.1 GCA_905234005.1 uncultured Oscillospiraceae bacterium | reverse complement strand
CGTATCCGGCGGCGGCGCGGCCGACTCGCCGGCGGCGCTCGCGTCGTATGACGATGTGGCGCTGCTGCAGTTCGAGACGGAGGCCGAGGCGATGGAGGCATACGCGTATTACGCGGAGACGGACGCCGCCGTGGAGATCGACGCGGCGGTCGTCATCGCGGACGACGTGGTGTCCATCGAGGCCGCGTCCGTGCCGGCTGCGGAGATGACCGAGGACGACAACCCGCTGACGGCGCTGGGGGAGATACTCGAAGACCCGTCCGCCGTCGACGCCGTCAACGCGAAGCTCATCGCGGTCATCGACACCGGCGCGTCGGCGGGGCCGAACGTCTGTGAGCGGTACAGCGTGCTCGGCGATTATCCCGGCGACGACAACGGCCACGGCGACGCGATGATCGCCGCCATCACGGCGGTCAATCCGGACGCGGTCATAATCTCCGTCAAGGCCCTTGACGCATACGGCCACGGCAGCGCAAGCACGCTCTATGCCGCGATCCGGCTCGCGATTGAGCTGCACGCGGACATCATCAATCTGTCGGTCTACGCCAACAAGACGGACGAGAGCGCCGTCGTGGTCGGCGCGATCGGCGACGCCGTCGCCGCCGGCATCACGGTCATCGGCGCTGCTGGCAACAGCGCCGGCGACGCGGCGAATTACGTGCCCGGCTGTGTCGGCGCGGCTGTGATCGCCGGCTCTGTCACGGAGGAGCGTGTCCTGCAGCCGTTCTCGAATTACGGCGCGACGGTCGATTACTACGTCGAATCCGGCTCCACGTCGGAGGCGGCCGCTATTGTGACGGGCTATTACTCGCTGGCCAACGCGGATTTCTCCAACATCGCGAGCGAGTGCGTCTACCGGCTGGAGGAAACCGTCTCACCATACGCCGCGCTGACGGCGGACGATTTCGTCATCGCCTGGAGCGGCTGGCCGATCAACGTGACGCGAGTCACCGACATCCCGGTCGGCGTCGTGCGCGGGCGGTATATGCTGTACGCCACCGGCTCGCAGACATACCTCTACAACATCGTCTACGACGGCACGCTCGCGGATTACACGACCGAATCCGCCGCGGACGCCTACGGCTACTGCGTGGACGCGGAGGACGACAGCATGAGTTACGACGCGACATACATCTTTGAAGTGAACATAGCGGACTATCCGGTTCTCGCCGCCGCGGCCATCACAGCGCCGGCGGCGCGGACAAAGAACGGCGCGGACGAGATCTTCAAAGTATCAAAAAGAACTTTATATTCGCTCGAAAAGGCAGCAATTCCAAGGCTTTGCGCCCGGTAACGAAACGGAGCTTTTAATTTGAGAACAGTATTATCTGTTCCAGGGCGGCTGGACGTTCCAGCCGATGAACTGGACGACGACCGCGATCCTGTCACAGCGCACGGCGCTGGAGGAGATCACGGCCAACCTGTTTCTCTCCATTGTGAACGACCCCGACGCGTACAACACGCTAACGACAAAGTTTCGCGTTTACATCGTCTCCCGGGGCCTGACGTCCTCGTACTACCAGCGGCACATTTTCGCGGTCGGCGTCGAGGAAAACGGCGGAGCGCTGAAACTCATCAAGAGCTCTGACGACGGCAATGTCAGCGGCATCACCTTCACCGTCACGAACGACGCGACCGGCGAGTCCCTGACCGCCGTGACCGGAGAGGACGGGACCTTCCTCATCGAGGGGCTGGAGCCCGGGACGTATACGGTCACGGAGACGGAGCCGTATGGCTACGTCAGCCCCAATCCCGTAAAAACCGTGACCGTCGTCGAGGGTGATACGACGCGTGTGCGCTTTGTGAACAAGCTCAAAACCTTCTGCGTGTCGTTCCGAAAGGTGGACGCCGAGACCGGCGGCGAGGCCCAGAACGGCGCGGTGCTCTCGGGCGCGGTGTCGAGGAGGCCGCCCGGTATACGACGGACGAGGACGGCCGGTTCACGTCCGACTATTTCCCCTGCGGCACCGGCTGGACACTGCGGGAGATCACGCCGCCGGCGGGCTATCTGCTCGATGAGACGGAATACCCCATCCCGGCGGAGATCGAAAACTACTACCACTCCAAAAACACCATCACCATGGGCGCGGCGGATACGGTCATCAAAGGCTCCATCCGCATCGTCAAGGTGGACGAGGACACACGGACGCCGCTGTCCGGCGCCGTGTACGCGTTCTATGACAGCGCCGGAGAGCTCGTGACCGAGGAGACGACCGACGAGGACGGGCTGATCGTACTGGACGAGCTGCCCTACGGCGCGTACACCTATCAGGAGACCGTGCCCCCGGAGGGCTACGAGCTGGACGACACCGTGTGGCGGTTTACGATCCGCGAAAACGCGGCGGAGCTGTGCCGGACGCGGACAAATGCGCGGACAGTCGGCTCGATCACCGTGCTCAAGACAGACGCGAACGGGCGGGCGGTCGCCGGCGTGACGTATCTTCTGCAATACTCCACGGACGGCGGCGGCACGTGGGCGCCGGTCTTCTCCATTGGAGAAACCGATACCCAGACGCCGGGCGGCTGCCGGAGCGCGGGCCTGTCAAACGGAAGGCTTGTGACCAACTCCGCCGGCGGCGCGTTGTTCGAGGGCCTGTACGCGGACGGCGAGATCCTTTACCGCCTCACGGAAGCGGACACGGTGAACGGCTACACGCTGCTCGCCGGGCCGGTATACGAGGGAACGCTCCCGGTCGATGACGACGGCGACGCGCTGTTCGATATCACAGCCACCATCCGCGAGACGCATGTGTTCGGCCTCCCGGAGACGGGCGGAGACGGCTTCCATGCCGCCGCCATGGTGCTCGCGTGCGTCCTGCTCAGCGTCGGGCTGTGCCTGCTGTCCGATGTGATAGGAAAAAACAGAGAAGATATCTGATACTGTCGATCCAGCAGTCACTTGTGACTGCGCCTTTTTTTGCCCAATCGTAACTGTTCAGCACCCGCTCCGCTGGGCTGCCGAACAGGGGGGATGCGCTGCGCTCAGCGCACTCACCCCGCCTTGCGGGGTTCGCACGTTCGCTCCGCGAGAGGAATTTTTGCCGAAAAGCGCGGTTTCCGGCAAAAATGATCCGACTTTATTTGCGCCTGCGGGCGCAAACTCTGCGAGGCAACGGGGGATTCTGAATAGTTACGCCCAATAAACCAAATCTTATGAAATCTGAAAGGAAAACTACCCATGAAATTCTGCAAGAAAGCATTCGCATTTTTCATGATGCTCGCGATCCTGTGCTCGATGGCCGTCGGCGTGAACGCCGCGACCGTCGCGGACGCGACCATCGACACGACCAGAACCGGTTCGCTGTGCATCTACAAGTACGACATGACGAACGCCGAGCACGACGGCGTGTGGAGCACATCGTCCTACGTCAGCACCGGCGTCCGTGACACGTCCGGCGTCGAGAGCATTCTGGGCAGCACCAGCCGCGTGAGCGATCTCGGCAACGGGCAGGTCAGCTACGGCTACGCGATCAAGGGCGTCGAGTTCACATACCTCAGGGTCGCGGACATCCGCACCTATTCCGAGGTCGAAAACGGCGCGACGCATGTCGAGGTGCTGTACGGCATCCCGTCGAATACGACGACGAGCCAGCTCCTGTCCGCGATCGGCCTGACCACGGCGAACCGGTACGCCGCCGCCGACCAGACGGTGGGCGGTACGCTGATGTACTACTACCGTTCCGATACGCTCATAGACGCCCTGTCCGGCGCACTGGCCGCGAACAGCACGACCGTCAAGAACGCGCTCGAGGCGTATGTGACCGCGAACGGCGGCACGGCCATGGCGCTGACGGATTCCTACGGCCACACCAGCGCGTCCAATCTGCCGCTCGGGCTCTACCTTGTCGTCGAGACCTCCGTGCCCGAGATGGTTACGTCCACGACCGCGCCGTTCTTCGTCTCCCTGCCCATGACCAGCGTGAACGGCACGAACGCCTCGGACG
>CAJOFW010000308.1 GCA_905234005.1 uncultured Oscillospiraceae bacterium | reverse complement strand
ACGACGCCCGCCAGCGTGAGGCCCTCCGCCGCACCCTCGCGGAGCTGCCGGGGTGATATTCCGAAAAACCGAACAGGGACGATTCCCGCCGAACAGCGGGAATCGTCCCTGATGTTTTTCTTGAAAGAAAAAGTATCAATATATCGGGTTGCGGCGCATGAGGGCGAGGCCGTTGTCCTTCAGCCATTTTTCGCACGCACGGTAGTTCGGGTATACGCGCAGCACCTCGGCGTAGAAATCCGGGCCGTGGTTCGGGTGCCTGCGGTGGCACAGCTCGTGCACGACCACGCTGTCCAGCACCTCCGGCGGCGCGAGCATCAGCAGGCAGTTGAAGTTGAGGTTGCCCTTTCCGCTGCAGCTTCCCCATTTGCTGCGCTGGTTGCGGATGGTGATACGGCCGTACGTCACGCCCACGAGGGGGGCGTAGTACCGGACGCGTTCGGGGATGACCCGGAGGGCCTCGTCGGCGAGGGCCTGCAGCTCCTCGGCCGTGAGCGGGGGTTCGCCGGACGCCGCCTCCGCCTTTGCCATGTGCGTCCGCAGCCAGCGGTCGTGGGAGGACAGAAATTCGTCTATCTGCGCCTGCGTCGTCTGACGCGGGGCGCGGACGACGAGGCCGTCCGACGTGATCTGCACCGCGATCGACCGCCGATCCGACCGGATGAGCTGATACGTCCATTCGCCGTAACGCCGCGTCTCCCCCATGAGCCGCCCCCCTTTTTTGCTTTGCGCCGCTGCCCAATATAATAGTATCGCGGTTGTGTTTTGTCAACAGTTGTGGTAAAATCTTCACATAACGCACGGAGGCGGCGGCATCATGGACGACAGGCTCTGCTTTTTCTCGGACTATATGGAGGGGGCGCACCCCGATATACTGCGGCGGCTTGCGGAGACGAACATGGCGCAGTCGGTCGGTTACGGCCTCGACGAATACTCGGAGTCGGCCCGGGCGAGGATACGCGCCGCCTGTGACGCGCCGGAGGCCGATATCTTCTTCCTCGCCGGGGGGACGCAGACGAACGCCGTCATGATCGACGCGATGCTGCGCCCGTATCAGGGCGTCGTCGCCGCCGAGACCGGCCACATCGCGACGCACGAGGCCGGGGCCGTCGAGTACGGCGGGCACAGGGTCATCACCGTGCCGCAGACGGACGGACGGCTAACGGCCGCGGCGGTCGAGGACTGCGTCCGGCGCTGGGAGCGGGACGACAACCGGGAGCACATGGTCATGCCGGGGCTTGTGTACATCTCCCAGCCGACCGAGCTGGGGACGCTCTATTCGCTTGCGGCGCTAAAGGAGCTCAGCGCCGTCTGCCGGGCGCACGGCATCCCGCTGTACCTCGACGGGGCGAGGCTCGCGTACGCGCTGGCCTGCCCGGAGAACGACGCGGGGCTTTCGGACATCGCGGCGCTGTGCGACGCGTTCTACATCGGCGGGACGAAGTGCGGGGCGCTGTTCGGGGAGGCGGTCGTCATACCGCGGCACGATTTCATCCCGCACCTGTTCACGATCATCAAGCAGCACGGCGCGCTGCTGGCAAAGGGGCGCGTCGCCGGGGTGCAGTTCGACGCGCTGTTCACGGACGGGCTGTACGCGGCCATCGGCCGCACGGCCATCGACGCGGCGGACAGGATCCGGTCGGCGCTGCGGGACAAGGGGTATGAGCTTGCGTTCGCGTCGCCGACGAATCAGATTTTCGTTGTGCTGGACGATGCGAAGTGTGAAGCGCTGAATGAGCATGCGCGGCTGGGCTTCTGGGAGCGCCGCGACGACGGCCGCGTCGTCATGCGCATAGCCACAAGCTGGGCGACCCGGGACGAGGATGTCGAAGCCCTGATCGCGTGCCTGTGAGCCTTTTTCCGGGAAATGCGCCATAAAAGCGCCATATAACGCTGAAAAAAGCGGCTCCGATGGGGATCGGGGCCGCTTTTTTGCGGGTTATATCAGAAGTCGTAGTTTTTGCAAACGGGGGCGTTGGCGTCGGCGGATTCCCTGTCGTACCAGATGAGGTTCAGGCCCGTGGCCTTGTCGAAGAGCTGGATCAGCTCC
>CAJOFW010000307.1 GCA_905234005.1 uncultured Oscillospiraceae bacterium | reverse complement strand
GCCTGCGCCGGAAGGCGCTTGTTTCCAAAAATACTACAGCGCGAGTAACCCTGTTCGGAACCGGCGGTTCCGAACAGTTACATATTATACAGACGATCGGAGAAACACCTGTGAGCAATACATACGGCTACGTGCGCGTCAGCACGAGAGAGCAGAACGAGGAGCGCCAGATGATCGCCATGCGCGATATGGGCGTTCCGGAGGATAACATCTACATGGAAAAGCAGTCCGGCAAGGATTTTGAGCGGCTGCAGTACCGCCGGCTCGTCCGGCGCATGAAAAAGGACGATCTTCTCTATATCAAGAGCATCGACCGTCTCGGAAGGAATTATGAGGAGATCCAGTGTCAGTGGCGCGTTCTCACGAAGGAGAAGGGCGTGGACATCTGCGTCATCGACATGCCGCTTCTGGACACCCGCCGGGGGAAGGATCTGGTCGGCACGTTTCTGAGCGACATTGTGCTGCAGGTTCTGTCCTTCGTCGCGGAGAACGAGCGGACGAATATCCGACAGCGTCAGGCCGAGGGCATCGCGGCGGCCAGGGAACGAGGCGTCCGTCTGGGGCGGCCGCCGGCGCCGCTGCCGCCGAACTTTCACGACGTCTACCTGCGGTGGAGAGATCAGGAGATCAGCGTAAAGCAGGCCGCCGTGGAGTGCAGAATGCCGAAATCCACCTTTTACTACAGGGCGAAGGACTACGGAACGGACGGCAACGGTTCAGCACCCGCTCCGCCGCGCCGCTGAACTAAGGCAACACCGCACAAATAGGAGGCGCACGTCTTGCTTGCATCTTTTCCTCGGGAATACACAAAGTATTCCCTGCGTTTTTTGTTTCATCTGCCGAAAAATCTGTCTGCGCAATCCGCACACCCCTATTGTGCGGTATTGCCCTAAGCGAAAGCGCGGACGCTTTCCGGTTTTTTCGGAAGGCGTCCGCGTTTTTCGTTATTGCGGCGTGCGTATCTGTTCGATGACGGCGCGGAAGTGGTCGCGGGTGTAGACCTGGGGGACGGGGTAGACCGGGTTTGCCTCGTGCATGGCCCAGGTGATCATCTGCTCGACGTCCTCGTCGCGGATGAAATCGAAGCTCTTCGGGATGCCCATGCGCTCGTTCATGGCCTCGACCTCCTCGATGAACGCCTCGGCGCGTTCGGCCTCGGTGCCGTCGAATTTGAGGCCCAGGCTCTCGGAGAGATGGGCGAGCTTTTTGTGGACGACCGGGCCGTAGTCCCGGAGTATGTACGGCAGGATCACCGCGTTCGCGAGACCGTGGGGCGTGTTGTAAAGGCCGCCCAGCGTGTGCGCTATCGCGTGGACGTTGCCCACGCCGACGCGGGAGAACGCGAAGCCGGCCTTGTTCGCGCCGATCTGCATCTGCGCCCGGGCCTCCATGTCGTGCGGGTCGTTGTACGCCCGCTCGAGAAAGCGGAATACGATGCGCACGGCGTCCTCCGCGAGCTGATTCGTCTCACGGGTGCTGTTCGAGCGGGAGAAATACGCCTCGAGCGCGTGGACGAGGGAGTCCATGCCCGTCGTCGCCGTCACGGACGGCGGCAGGCCGACGGTCAGGGTCGGGTCCAGCACCGCGTACAGCGGCATCAGGTGCGGGTCCATCAGGGCGTATTTGTGGCGCGTCCTCTCGTCGACGATGACGGCGGCCAGCGTCGTCTCGCTGCCCGTGCCCGCCGTCGTCGGTATGGCGATCAGCGGCGGGATGCGGCGGGGCACGCCGAACGTGCTGCGGAAGGAGCGGGTGTCCTTTTTCGGGAACGCGACGAACGCGCCGCACGCCTTCGCCGTGTCCATCGGAGCGCCGCCGCCGAGGGCGATGAAGCTGTCGCAGCCCTCCGCGAGGTATACGTCCCGGGCGTTCTCGCAGTTCAGGATGGTCGGGTTCGGGGCCACGTCGGAGAAGACCGTGTACGCGACGTTCGCCCCGGCGAGGACGCGTTCGAGGCCGGGGGCGAGATTTTCGGCGAGAAAGGGGTCTGTAACGAGCAGGGGGTGCTTTGCCCGGCAGGCGGCCAGAATCTCCGGCAGGCGGGCGATGCTGCCCTCGCCGGTGATCGTGATCGGCGTGCGCCAGTGCATGAACACCTTGATGAGCGCGTAGACGCCGTGGCCGACGCGGTTATAGCCGATATAGAGCTTGTCCTTTGCTTTTTTGAGTATGGTCATGTGTGTGTTGTGTGTGCATTCCGGTCATGTCACCATTGCCTGAATGACGGCCATGTAGTCGTTGAGCAGGCAGGCGTATTCGGGGCTGCCCACGGTCTCCACGTAGCCCTTCTCGGCGGCGGCGACGAATTCCTCCTCCTTGCCGAGCACCTTCAGCGCGCCGTCCACGCTCGTGAAGCGAAACAGCACGAACGGCGTGCGCCGGGCGTATACGCCGTGGCCGGACTTCGACTTGCCCTGGCATATGCGCAGATAGCACGCGATGCGGGCCGGGTCGCCGTCCTCCTCCACGCGGAACTGGTAGATGCGGTCGGGCTGGCGCAGGCAGAACTCGTGGAAATCCGGGTCGCCGAGCTTGTTATACACGCTCATGGCGCGGCAGATCATGTAGAGCGAGCACTTGACCTTGAGGTACTTCTGCAGGTCGTTCTTCGGCTCGTTCGTCATGACCTTGAGGCCCATGAGGTAGTTCATCAGAAAATCGAGCGCGACGAAGAGATTGCCCTTGATCGACGGCAGGTTCATGCCCGTGCCCTTGAGAAGCGCGTTCATCTTCGCGACGGAGGAGAACGTCATCGTCACGTCCGGGTTCTCCGCCGGGCCCTGTATGACGTCGAGGTGACCGTCGAGAAATATGAGCGTGCAGCACAGCAGCGCGTCGCCGTCCTTCGCGCCGAACTGGATGGTGTGATTGAATTGTTTGTCCTTCAGCTTCG
>CAJOFW010000306.1 GCA_905234005.1 uncultured Oscillospiraceae bacterium | reverse complement strand
CTGCTCATCATGGCGAATCGCGGCTGGGGCGTTCACATCCTCTGGCTGCTGCTTTGCACGGCGGCGTGCCAGCTTACGTACGCGCTGATACTCAAAAAGCCCCGGAGCACGGGGCTTCTCACGGCGGTGACGGCGGCGCTGTTTCTTGCGTCCATGGCCGTGCTTCTGCTGGCCTCGACGACGCCGCCGGGGTTCGGGTACGTGCTCGTGCTCGCCGTCGGCGGCGGCATGGCGGCGGGACTGCCGCTGTACTACACGCTCCACCGGCCCCGCGTCCTGTCGCACCTAAAGCAGCTCGACGCGCTGATTCTCGTGCTCGGGGCGCTGCTTCTTCTGCGTGAGGCGTTCGGCGTCGACGGGGCCGCGGTCGCGCTCGTGACGGTCGTGCTGCTCATGGACGCCGCCTGCGCGGTCGGCCTGCGGATGTCGGACGGCTCCGGCGGCGACGGCGGGGCGTTCCGGGCGTCGATGATCGCGCTCGCGGCCTCGTCCGGCCTCGCGCTCGTGATCGGGCTTGTCACCGCGATTTTCTCACGGGGGGCGGCGTTCGCCGACGGCGTGCTGCGCGGCGTGCGGTCGTTTTTCGCGGCGGTCGGCGGCGCGATCGAGGGGTTTTTCGTGTGGCTCACGTCGAAGATCGGCGTCGAGGAGACATACGCCCCGATCGAGCTGCAGGGCGAGCTTCCCTCCGTCGCCGGGGCCGAGACCGTGGACGGGAGCGGATTTTCGCTGCCGTTTTCCGAGACGGCGGCCGGCGTCATCCTGTGCGCGCTCGTCCTCGCCGCCGTGGTCGCGGTCGTGCTCGTCCTGCGCAAAAAGCGCTTTCGCCGGGAGGCGGAAACGGTCTCCGTGCCGGACAGCGCCGCCGTGCGGCGGTCGGGCGGCACGGCGGCGGCGCTGTGGCGGCGGCTTCTCGAGGAGCTGCGCTTTCGCCGCGCCGCGTTCCGGAACCGGGACACGGCGGGCGGGCTTCTCGTCCGGCTCGAGCGGCTGGCCCGGCGCGCCCGCGTACCCCGCCGGGAGGGGGAGTCCATGCGTGCGTTCGTGCGCCGGATGGACGACGACGGCGGGCTTGACGAGCTGTGCGACGCCCTCGACCGCGCCTGCTACGCCGATATGTCGGACGGCCTGACCCCGTCCCGCTGCCGCGCCCTGCGCCGCCGGATGCGCAAGGCCGTCCGGCGTATCCGGACGACGGGACGCGGGCACGCGGCCTGACGGCTCATACTTTTTCCTGAAAGAAACCGTATCACACTGTTCTCCAATGAAAAGCTCCGTTTCGTTACCGGGCGCAAAGCCTTGGAAACGCTGTCTTTTCGATGCGAATACAAAGTTCTTTTTGATACTTTTTCTTTGGGGAAAAAGTATCAAACGACGCGAAACGCAGATCGAGCGACATAAACGCCGCAAAATATCAAACCGCCGACCGCGGAGGCTCCTTCATCGGGCTTTTCGCGGTCGGCGGCTTGATCTCTTCAGGCGAGCCCGGGCGGGCGTGGGCGCTGAACGGTTACGGGGTATGCGTCCTTGCGCGGATCTCGCCGTTGTCCCGCCAGATGCTGTCCGCCGGCACGACGCCCCGGACGCAGGCGGTGGGATAGACGCTCGAGCGGCGGCCTATGATCGTGCCGGGGTTCAGGACGGCGTTGCAGCCGATCTCCGCGCCGTCGCCCAGCATGGCGCCGAATTTTTTGATGCCGGTCTCGATTCTCTCATCGCCGTCCCGGACGACGACGGGCAGTCTGTCAGCCTTCACGTTCGACGTGATGGAGCCTGCGCCCATGTGGGCGCGGCAGCCGAGGATGGAGTCGCCGACGTAGTTGTAGTGCGGGGTCTGGACGTTGTCGAAGAGGATGACGTTCTTCAGCTCCACGGAATTTCCGACCACGCAGTCCGCGCCCACCAGCGCCGCGCCGCGAATGAAGGCGCAGTGCCGCACCTCGGTGCGCGGCCCGATGATGCAGGGCGCGCCGAGGTACGCCGACGGGTACACCACGGCGGTTTTATGCACCCATACGTGCGGGGCCGTCTCGTCGTATTCCGCCGGGTCAAGCTCCGCGCCCAGCGCGAGGATCAGCTCCCGGATGCCGGCGAGCGCCTCCCACG
>CAJOFW010000305.1 GCA_905234005.1 uncultured Oscillospiraceae bacterium | reverse complement strand
GCCGGTCGACTGGTACAACGGCGGCATGGAGCACACGACGCTGCATCTGCTGTACTCCCGGTTCTGGCACAAATTCCTCTACGACATCGGCGTCGTGCCGACAAAGGAGCCTTACGCCAGGCGCACGAGCCACGGCATGATCCTGGGCGAGGGCGGCGTCAAGATGTCAAAGTCCCGCGGCAACGTCATCAACCCGAACGACGTCGTGGCAAAATACGGCGCGGACACGCTGCGGCTCTACACGATGTTCATCGGCGACTTTGAGAAGGCCGCGGCGTGGTCGGACAACGCCGTCAAGGGCTGCAAGCGCTTCCTTGACCGCATCTGGGCGCTCGCGGAAAATCCCCTCACCGGCGACGAGATCTCCCCGGCGAACGAGGCCGCCGTCCACCGTCCGAGGACATCGAGGAGATGAAGTTCAACACCGCCATCGCGGCGATGATGAGCCTTGTGAACCAGTTCTACGACACGAAGCCGAGCCGGGGCGATATGAAGCAGCTTCTGATGCTGCTCAGCCCGTTCGCGCCGCACTTCGCCGAGGAGCTGTGGGAGGTGCAGGGCTTCGAGGGCAGCGCCATGGCGCAGCCGTGGCCGACATACGACGAGTCGAAGACCGTCGAGTCCGTGAAGGAGCTTGCCGTCCAGATCAACGGCAAGCTGCGCTCCACCGTGACCGTCCCCGCCGACGCGGAGGACGACGTCGTCGTCGAGGCGGCGAAGGCCGACGCGAAGGTGCGGAAGGCGATGGAGGGCATGGCGCTCGTGCGCACGATCGTCGTGAAGAACAAGCTCGTGAACCTGATCCTGAAGCCCGCGAAATAAGGGCTTGAAGCATGGCGGACGCCGGGAACCCGGCGTCCGCCGCGAGATAATTTTTTTCAGAAAGAGGAAATTTCCTCTTGCAATCGACGGCGAAGTGTGGTATATTATTTGAGCTGAAGGAAAATGACCGGGTGTGGCGAAGTTTGGTATCGCGCCTGAATGGGGTTCAGGAGGCCGCTGGTTCAAGTCCAGTCACTCGGACCAATTGAGGTAAATCCGAACGTCTTCCGCATCGGGAATGCGTTCGGATTCCTTATTTCTTTCGACCGTATTCTGCATCGTCGAGAAGCAACGGATAACGGCCCCCGCCAATTTGCTTACTGCGGATAATCCGAACGGAATCCTCTCTGGCGGAGGATGCGTTCGGTTTTTTTGTTCTGCCGGCAAATATAACACTGCCGCCGGCCGTTATAATAGCATGATAATCAGAAAGCAAAAAAGCATAAGCGGTTCGGAACAGCCTGTCCTGCGCCGGGATGATCGCTTTCTCGCGGCGGAATACCGAAGGGTGCTGTTTCCGGTCATGTTCTCCGTATTGGGCGGGACGATCAACGCGCTGATCGACAGCGTGTTCGTCTCCCGGAGCATGGGGGCGTCCGCCCTGTCCGCCGTGAATCTGAGCATGCCGGTGTACCTCGTCCTGTGCACGCTCGGCGCGCTGGTATCCTCCGGCGGGGCGGTGCTCTCCGCCCAGGCGGCGGGCCGGGACAACATGAAAAAGGCGGCGGAGCTGTACCGCACGGCGCTGACCTGCTCGCTTCTGATGGGGCTTCTGGCAACGCTGCTGGGGCTGTTGTTCCTCGGCCCGCTGGCGGGATTGCTGGCGGGGCGGAACAGCGTCCGTTCCGGCGTGGAGGCATATTGCCGCGTGACGCTGGCGGGCGGGGCGGTGTATGTGGTGTCCTATATCCCGCTGAGCTATCTCCAGCTCGAGGGGAAGACGGCGCAGATATCCCGTATGATCCTTCTCATGGTGGCGACGGATGTGGCGCTGGATTATGTCCTCCTTTATCCCCTGCGTATGGGACTTTCCGGCGCGGCGCTGGCCAGCGTCATTGCCATGCTCGTTTCCGGCGCCTATGGGTTTATTGCGCTGGAGCAAGGCTTTTCCAATTACCGCTTCCGCCGTCTCAGGCTGAACCTCCGTGAGCTTGGCGAGATCGCCCGGTACGGCTCCCCGGCGGCGCTGGGCAATCTCTGCGACACGGGAAAGCTGCTTGCGTTGAACACGCTCATCCTCTCGGCAGGCGGGGAGAGGGCCGCGGCGCTCTGGGCGGTTCTGAACACCCTGTCGGAGCTGTCCCTTGTGATCACCGTGGGCGTTCCCCGGGCCGGAAACGCCATGCTGGGCGTTTATTTTACCGCCCGGGAAAACAGCGGAATACGCACGCTGGTGCGGCTGGAGTGCGTCACGGGCACGATTTGCTCCTGCCTCTTTGCCGTGGCTCTGGCGGCGCTCGCCGGCCCCATCGGGACGCTGTTCCGGGTGTCCGAGCCGATGCTGATCCCCCTGCTGTGTCTCGGGCTCAGCGTCGTTGTGAACACGCTTTGCTGCGTGCTGGAGACCTGCTTCAACGCGGAGGGACGCAACGCGCTGTCGAACGTGCTGGTGGCGCAGCGGCGGCTGGTTTTCCCTGTGGCGGCCCTGTTTGGGATATCCTTGCTTCACGGCGTCCTGTGGCTGTTTCTGCCTGTGGGCGGGGCGCTGGCTCTCGGGTTCGGCCTTCTCATCCCGGCCATCCTGTCGCAGGCGTCGCGGAAGACGAAAGCGCCGCTGTCGCGGGTGCTGCTGCTGGACGACACGCTGACCCGGGAAAACAAGGTGCTGGATTTTTCCATCCCCGCCCACATCGAAGAGGCATGCGCCGCCGCCGAACGCATCTCCGATTTCTGCGCGTTCCACGGCATGGACGCGAAGCTGGTCATGCGCCTGGGGCTTTCCATCGAGGAGCTTATCAACGTGATCATCGCCAAGAGCCCCGAGATCGAGAGCGTGGATCTGCGGGTGTTTGCGCTGGAGGGGACGACGGGCATCCGAATCCGGTGCGCCGGCCGGAACTACGACCCCTTCGAGGATGAGGAATCCGACGACGATTTCCTGATGGGGATCCATATGCTGTCGAAGATGGCGGACGCGGCCGTCCATACCTTCACACTCGGTACGAACACCATCAATATCATTTTCAGGAGAAACGAAAATGAACAGACGTGACGGGCGTCAACAGGGGAGACGGCATGAACAGGAGAGACGGGCATGAGAATTCGGACGGATCGCGGCGATCCCTTTGATCTGGACTGCGCCCGGGCGGACGAGATAAACCGGGAAAACCTGCGGCGTATCCTCGCGGACAACGCGGACACGGAATACGGACGCACATGGGGCTTCTCCCAAATCCGGGACGA
>CAJOFW010000304.1 GCA_905234005.1 uncultured Oscillospiraceae bacterium | reverse complement strand
CGGCGATGGCTCCGCCGCTGCGCCCCCTCGAGGGGCTGAAGCTGCGGCGCATCAAGCGCCATATGCGCCATGCCGCCGTCCACGGCGGGATATGCCACCTCTGGTGGCACCCCCACAACCTCGGCGTCCGCACACAGGCGCATTTCGATCAGCTCGAGGAGATATTCTCGTATTACGAGACGCTGCGGGACCGCTTCGGCATGGAGAGCCTCAATATGCGCGAGGCCGCCGAGGCCGAGAGCCAAAAGGAGCCATAGACACAGCCATGTACCAGTTCTACTACGCCGTCGGCGAGCCGCCGCCCCCGCCGGATTACCGCCGCCGCGTGTCTGACGTGTTCACCGTCACGGCGATCCGTCCGGCCATGTGGGAGGAGCACTGTCTCGAGTGCGCCGCGCCGCGCTGCTTCCAAAGCTGCGCGTACTACGCGCCGCGCTCCGACGGCCGCTGCAAACGCTTCGCCGACGGCGTCGCCGTGTCGCCCCACCCGGACGGCGTGTGCGGCGAGGGCGCGTATGTGCGCTTTCGCCCGTGGTCGAATCTGATGACCGTCGTCTTCCCGGCGACGCTGCCGCCGGCGGCTTACGCCGCGATGACCGCGAAAAACCGCCGCCTCGGCGGCCGTCTCGCCCGCGTCCTGCGAAGCCGCCTTCCGACCGCCGCGAAATGGCAGCTCGTCCGGACGAGGGAGTATATCCGCCGCCGCGCCCTGCGCCGCCTGTCGGGCGGGGACAACACGCCGGACGCGTTCATCCTCCACGGCTGGAGCTATGAGTCCGAGCCGTTTCGCCTGATCGTGGAGCTGTACGACGGCGATACCCCGTTCCATCGCGCCGCGCTGACGCTCACGCCGGGGGAGAACCTCCTCGTCCTCGGCCCGGACGACCTCGCCGCGACGCACGCCAAGGCCGGCAGCCTTGTGAAGCTCTACCCCGAAAACGACCGGGAGGCGGCGCTCCACCTGCTATGGTGCGACTTCGTCCGCGGTGCCCCCGCCGGACAGACCATCCCCGCCGGTACGGCCAATCCCGCCGGACAGGACGCCCCCGCCGATAAAACCGCCCCCGCCGCCGCCCCCGCGCCGACGGTCAAGTGCGTCGTGTGGGATCTGGACAACACGCTCTGGGACGGCGTGCTGATCGAGACGGACGACCCGGCGTCCCTGACGCTCCGCCCCGGCGCGGCGGACGTGATGCGGGCGCTCGATGAGCGGGGCATCCTCCAGTCCTGCGCGAGCAAAAACGACCGTGAAGCGGCGTGGCCGGTGCTCGAGCGCCTCGGCGTCGCGGAATATCTGCTCTGCCCGCAGATCCACTGGGACGCGAAGAGCGCGTCCGTTCGTGCGATCGCCGAACGGCTCAACATCGGCCTCGACACGCTGGCGCTGATCGACGACGCGGCGTTTGAGCGGGCGCAGGTATCGGCCGCGTGCCCGGAGGTACGCGTCTACGACGCGGCGGAGCTGCCCGGCCTGTTAGACCGCCCCGAATTTCGCGTCCCCGCCACCGATGAGAGCCGTTCCCGCCGCGCCCTGTACCGGGCCGAGGAGCGGCGCGAGGCCGCCCGTGAGGCGGACGGCGGCGACACGGAGGCGTTCGTGCGCTCGTGCCATATCCGTGTACGCCTGTTCGCGCCGGAGACCGACGGGCAGCGCCTTCGCTGTTACGAGCTTCTGACGCGCACAAACCAGCTCAATATGTCCGGCGTCAGGTACGCCCCGGACGCGTTCGACGCGGCCCTGCGCCGCCCCGGTCACACCGCCTTCGCGTTCTCGTGCGAGGACGATTTCGGCGCTTACGGCGTCGTCGGCTTCGGCCAGTACCGCCGGGACGGCGACACGCTCGTATTCACGGAGTTTGCGATGAGCTGCCGCGCCGCCGGCCGCTATATCGAGAGCGCGGTATTCGCCGCCCTGCTCCGCCGCGAGGGCGCGGCGCGGGGGTCTGTCACGGTCGTGAAGACGAAAAAGAACGCCCTGCTGCGCCGGACGCTGTCGTTCATCGGCTTTCATACCGTCCGCGAGACGGCCGACGCGGCCGAATACGCCTTCGGCCCGGAGCTGCGCGGCGCGTCCGTTCAGACGCTCCAACTCCGCCTTGCGGCTCAGGACGC
>CAJOFW010000303.1:428-2541 GCA_905234005.1 uncultured Oscillospiraceae bacterium | reverse complement strand
CACCCTGACACGGGTGTATACTACGTGTATTAAGAGTTTTAATAGACGCGATATTATTTTGGGCTGACCGGATTTGCCGGGCTTTTGGAGCCTGTCGGTCTGATTTGGGAACATTTTGCTGTGCGGCGTGTCCAACAGACAGCGGCACTGCTTTCTCTGGGAGGTCAATATGAAACGGATTGTATCCATCATCGTCCTGTGCGCCGCGGCGCTGGGACTTTTGTGCGGCTGCGGCGGCAGCGGCGGGAGCGGGGAGGCCGTATCCGTCATGTCCGTGGGCCTCATCACCGGCACCGGCGCGGTCGGCACGGCGGAGGTATTCGCCGGCAAGGTCGTATCCGGCGCGACGGCGGAGCTGAAACGCGACGCGGACAAGACCGTGCTTGAGGTGCTCGTGGCCGAGGGCGACATGGTGCGGGCCGGCGACGTGCTGTTCTCGTATGACACGGAGGCCATGCGTCTGTCGCTCGACAAGCTCGTGCTCGATCTCGAGAGCCTGCAAAACTCGATCACCGCCGCCCAAAGCCAGATCAGGAATCTGGAGGCGGAGCGGTCGAAGGTGTCGTCCGATCAGCAGCTCACCTACACGCTGCAGATCAGCGCCAGTGAGGCGGACATCCGGGAGGCGGAGTACAACATCGCCCTCAAGGAGAAGGAGATCGAGGCGATGGAGGCGTCGATGGAGAACACCGAGGTCACAAGCCCGATATCCGGCCGCGTCATGAGCGTCGGCGACCCGGACGGGGTGAACCCGAACGCGGGCGGTGAATCGGAGGCGTTCGTCACGGTCATGGACGTGAGCGCCTACCGCGTACAGGGCAACATCAGCGAGCTGAACCGCTACAGCCTCGCGGAGGGCACACGCGTCCTCGTGCGCTCGCGCATGGACGACGCCCTTGTGTGGTACGGCGTCGTGAGCCTCATCGACTGGGAGAACCCGGTCACGAACACCGGCGACAACTATTACTATTACGGCGGCGTGGACGAGATGACAAGCTCGTCGAAATACCCGTTCTACGTGACGCTTGACAGCACGGAGGGGCTGCTGCTCGGCGAGCACGTCTACATCGAGACGGATATCGGCGGGGCGGCGGATACACCGGGGCTGATGCTTCCGGCGTGGTACGTCGTGGACGACGCGTACGTCTGGGCCGCGAACGCCAAAGGGCGGCTCGAAAAACGCTCCGTCACACTCGGCGCTTCGGACGAGCTGCAGGGCACGGTCGAGATCATGTCCGGCCTCGGCGCGGACGATTACGTCGCGTTCCCGGACGAAACGCTGTCCGAGGGCCTCGAGGTCGTGTACTACGACGAGGAGAGCTTCGGCGGCGACGGGGAATACTACGGCGGCGAATACTACGACGGGGAATACTACGACGGCGAATACTACGGCGAGGAATACTACGACGGCGAATATTACGGCGAAGAATCCTACGGCGGCGAGGTCTACTACGCCGACGGTTACGAGCCGGACGACGGCCTTATCTACGACGCCGGGGACGTGTACGACGACGGTGCTGCGGGCGGCGTCGCAGTCGTCGGCTGAGGGAAGGGCGCGGTGACCATGCTGCTTGAAATGAAAGGCATCTGCAAGGACTACCCCCAGGGGCGGGAGGTCGTGCCCGTGCTGCGGGACGTGGATCTCTCCGTCAGCGAGGGGGACTATCTCGCGATCATGGGGCCGTCCGGCTCCGGCAAGACCACGCTGATGAACATCATCGGCTGCCTCGATACGCCCACGTCCGGCACATACTGCCTCGAGGGGGAGGACATCTCCCACGCCTCGGAGAACAGGCTTGCGGACATCCGCAGCCGGACGATCGGCTTTGTGTTCCAGAGCTTCAACCTGCTGCCGAAGCTCACCGCCCGGGACAACGTCGCCCTGCCGCTGCTGTACGCCGGCGTGCCGAAGCGTGAGCGCCGCCGCCGCGCCGAGGAGGCGCTGGCCCTCGTCGGGCTGGAGGAACGGATGGGCTTCTATCCGACGCAGCTCTCCGGCGGCCAGCAGCAGCGTGTCGCGATCGCGAGGGCGACGGTCAACCGCCCGCGGCTGATCCTCGCGGACGAGCCGACCGGCGCGCTCGACACGGCGACCGGCGATCAGGTCATGGAG
>CAJOFW010000303.1:0-350 GCA_905234005.1 uncultured Oscillospiraceae bacterium | reverse complement strand
ATCCTGGACGGGCGGCTTCTCCCGCCGGAAGGAGGCGACCGGACGTGAAGCGGAAAAACCCATTGAAAACGATATTGATTACGGTTCTCGTGCTCGCCGTCGCCGCTGGCGCGGCCTACGGCGCGTTCCGATACTTCGGGAGCCGGGGCGGCGAGGTCAGCGTCTACCCCGTGAACCAGCTCATAACAAGCGCTGAGTGGGTTGACGCCGTGGAGATGGAGGGCAGCGTGACGACCGACCGCATCCAGTCCGTCTACGTCTCCTCTACGCAGCAGATCACGGAGGTCTACGTACAGGAGGGCGACGCCGTACAGGAGGGCGACCCGCTGCTCGCCTATGACACGACGCTC
>CAJOFW010000302.1 GCA_905234005.1 uncultured Oscillospiraceae bacterium | reverse complement strand
TCTCATTCAGCTCCAGCGCGGCAACGATATGCGTGCCGCGAGAGTGGGCGCCGACGCGGATGTAGTAGATTCCGGCTTCCAGCACCCAGGCCGCGCGCTCCTCGTCATAGGAGGAAAGCGAGCGGATGGGGAACTGCACTTCCACGGTTTCTTCCTGACCGGGCAGGAGTTCTTTAGTTTTGGTGAAGCCCGCCAGCACCTGATAGGGCTTGTCCAGCTTCCCCTGCGGCTGGGAGACGTAAACCTGCACGGTTTCGCGTCCGGCATAGGTGCTGCCGCTGTTTTTTACCGCGGCGGTGACGCGAACGGATTCTCCGCAGATCTCCGTCCGATTGACAGCCAGTTCAAAGTCCGTATAGGACAGACCGAAGCCGAAGGGATAGGCCGGGCGGATGCCAAAGCTGTCGAACCAGCGATAGCCCACATAGACGCCCTCGTTGTAGTACGAATCGTCCAGATCTCCGCTGAGATAACTGAAAGACTCAGCGCAGGGATAGTCGGCGTAGTCCTCCGCCCAGGTGGCGGTCAAACGCCCGCCCGGCGTCACTTTTCCGGTGAGCACGTCCGCCAGCGCCCAGCCGCCGGCGCAGCCCGGCTGGCTCATGAGAAGGATCGCGTCGACGCCCTTCTGCGCGCGGAGGAATTTGGTGTCGATCACGCCGCCCACATTGAGGATGACGATCGTGTGCTCATAATATGAGGTCACTGTCTTCAGATTTTCGATCTCCCGCTCGGACAGCTCATAGTCCCCGGGGGCGCGCTTCCGGTCGGCGCCCTCGCCGGAGGTGCGGGCGATCACATAGATCGCAGCGCCGCGGTCGGTCGCCGCCATGTCTTCCGGTGTGATCACCGGAACGTCCGGGTCGCGGTAAGGGTTCTCCAGCGCCCAGTTGACGCCGGCAAAGCCCTGTTCCTTCAAAATGGCCGCAAACTCACCCATATACTGTGCGCCGTAATCCGTGCAGGCCTGATCGAAGCGGTCGAGCCAGGGCTTTGTTGCGATGGTGAAGCCCGCGTCCTCCAGGCCCTGCTCGATGTTGATAACGGTTCGGGAGTTGACGTCGCCGGAGCCGGTTCCGCCCTTGACCATTTTCCGCACGCCGTTTCCGAACACGGCCAGCGCCCGGCCGTCGGCTTTCAGGGGGAGAACGCCCTTGTTCTCCAGAAGGACCATGCCCTCCGCGGCGATCCGACGCACTTTTTCCATATTGCGCGTTTCCCGGCTTGTGACCTCCGGGCTGGTGGGGGCAAAAATTCTGGCCATAAACTGTCAGCTCCTCTGTTAAAATCAAATGGCAGTACCGGTTATCCCAGTCTGCAAAAACATTTTAACAGAGGAGTTGTTTTTCATTCTATAAATGATGTGCCAATTCTATCAACGGTGTATAAAACTTTGATAAAAGCGGATCAGTGATTGGCTTTTCGATAGGCGTTCGGCGTCATGCCGTACCAGCTCTGGAAGCAGGAGCCGAAATAGCTCTGTGAGGAAAAGCCGAAATACTGGGCAATCTGGGAAATGGAGTAGTCGGTATATTGCAGCATCTGCGCGGCGTGGCGGCACTTCTCCTTTTGGATGTACTGCTGCACGGTGATCCCCTCGGCCTGATGGAAGAGGCGGGAGAGGTAGGGGCGGCTGAGGCCGATGGCAGGGGCAATGTCGCCCACCTGCAGGTTTTTGCGCAGGTTTTTCTCGATATACTCCTTGCAGGCGTCCACATAGGACAGGCCGCTCTTTTCCTCCTTTGCGCGCCGGACAAGCTCGGTAAATTCGAGCATGGCATTGTAGGACAGGCCGAGAAACGGTTCGTGATTCAGCACCGCTTTGGCAAGCCTTTTGAGATACACGTCGCCCAGCTCGTGCGCGGCTTCCAGACTGGCGCCGCCCGTGACGGCGGCGCGCGTCATCATCGTGATGACGGAGACTACAAGATACTCGCTGGTCTTCTCCTCTTCGGCGGAGAGCGAAGTGATCTCCGCATAATCCGGGCTTGGCCCGGAGAGCAGCGCTTTGATGGCGTCGGTATCACCGTTTTCAACCATTTTTATCAGCTTATTTTCGTATTCCACGCCGGTCTCGTGGCTCCGGTCGTTTTCCGACTGCTCCAGCTGATACTGCTCCAGGTCGCCGGCGCGCTGCCATTTCTCCA
>CAJOFW010000301.1 GCA_905234005.1 uncultured Oscillospiraceae bacterium | reverse complement strand
GAGGAGAAGGTCGGCGCGTTGATGCGCCGGTTCTCCATTCCCTGCATCATCTCCCTCGTGGTCGCGGCGCTGTACAACATCGTCGATCAGCTCTTCATCGCGAACGCCGACTATCTCGGCTCCTACGGCAACGCGGCGAACACGGTCGTCTTCCCGCTGACCGTCGTGGCGCTCGCGATCGCGGTCATGATCGGCGACGGCACGTGCGCGTTCGTGAGCATATCGCTCGGGGCGGGGCGGTCGGAGGACGCGCACCGCAGCGTCGGCAGCGCGATTTTGCTGTGCCTCATCGCGAGCGCCGTGCTGACGGCGGCGTATCTTATCTTCATGAACCCGATTCTGACGCTGTTCGGCGGGCGTGTGAACGACGAGACGTTTCACTGCGCCAGGGAGTATTTCTTCTGGATCACGCTCGGCGTGCCGTTTTATATGTTCGGGCAGGCGATGAACCCGATCATCCGCTCGGACGGCAGCCCCCGGTTCGCGATGGCGTCCACGGTCGCGGGCGCGGTCACGAACATCATCCTCGACCCGATCTTCATCTTCCCGCTGCGCATGGGCATGATGGGCGCGGCCGTGGCGACGGTCGCCGGCCAGATCGTGACGGCGGGGCTTGCGGTGTGGTATCTCTTCCATATGAAGGCCGTGCGGCTGCGGCGGGAGAGCTTCGGACTGTGGGGCGGCGTCATCCGGCGCTGTCTCGTGCTCGGACTCACGAGCTTTCTCTCGCAGGCGTCGCTCGTCATCTCAATGGCGGCGGTGCAGAATATGTGCACGAAATACGGCGCGCTCGATCCGGTCTTCGGTCAGCCGGCTTACGCGCAGATACCGCTCGCGGTGCTGGGCATCGTCATGAAGTTCTTCCAGATCGCGATCTCGATCGCCGTCGGCCTCTCGGCCGGATGCATCCCGATCGTCGGCTACAACATCGGCGCGGGCCGCCGGGATCGGGCGAAGGAGCTGTTCACAAGGCTTCTGACGGCGGAGGCCGCCGTCGGCCTTATCGCCCTCGCGATCGTGGAGCTTCTGCCCCGACAGCTCATCGGCGTGTTCGGAGCCGGAAACGAGAGCGCGTATTATACGGCGTTCGCGGTGCGCTGCTTCCGGGTGTATCTGTGCATGATGGTGCTCGCGATGGTGAACAAGGGCACGTTCATCTACCTGCAGGCCCTCGGAAAGCCCGGCCTGTCCACGCTCATTTCGATGGCACGCGAGATCGTGTTCGGCGTCGCCCTGCCCGTGATACTGCCGGTCTTCTTCGGGCTGGACGGCATCCTGTACTCGTTCCCCGCGGCGGACATCCTGACGTTTATCATCGCGGCGGTCGTCATCCGCCGCGTATACCGCGAGCTGTCCGCCTGATGCTCTTTCCTGAAAGGAAAGGCGTCAAAAGGCAGGCTTTGCTTTTACCGGTACGGTCATAAAAGACGCGCCGTCGTTGACGGCGCGTCAGATTTTTGCCGGGGATTCAAATCACACGGGCATGGTGCCCTCGAGCTGTTCCATGGTGATCACGCCGTTTTTGAGCGCGGTCTCACGCACCTCGAGGTAGTAGCAGGCCAGGGCGCTGTATTTGTAAGGATCCACGTAGAAGAGGCCGAGCAGGCCGAGGGTGAGGATGTCCAGAAGATACCAGCCGATGAAGCTCAGCGAGAACACGAAAAGCTCCCACTTGTGACCGGCCATGATGCGTTTGGAGAGCGTCAGCGCGTCGGTGGCGCGAACGTTCGGGCAGTCCGCCAGAATGTACGGCGACATGGCGTAGGAGTAGGTCTTGATGATGCCGGGGATGATGCACAGAAGGCTCCAGAGGAAGATGAAGAGATTCATCCAGAGGTAGCCGCCGAGCTTGCGGCCGAAGCCCTGGAACGCCTCGATAAACGGCGTGCCGACGTTCAGGTCGTCGCGCATACCCATGAGGTTGCGCACAAAGAAGGCGTTGAGGCCGATGCAGAGCGGGCCTGCGAGGATAATTTCGGCGATCGTCAGAACGTTGGCGGTGACCGTCACCCTGATCTGCGGATCCCTGCCCTCGGCCGCCGCGTTGATCGCCTCGGTGTATTGCGGGCCATAGGCGATGCTCGAGAGAACGCTGAGCGCGATGGTGATGAGGAGCGTCGCGAGAACGCAGGTCCAGTAGTTGGCCTTGAACTG
>CAJOFW010000300.1:1349-4982 GCA_905234005.1 uncultured Oscillospiraceae bacterium | reverse complement strand
AAGTATCAAAAAGAACTTTGTATTCGCTCGAAAAGGCAGCAATTCCAAGGCTTTGCGCCCGGTAACGAAACAGAGCTTTTCATTTGAGAACAGTATCACGGCGCGTCGGGCCGGCCCGCGCTGTGAAACTCGTGTTTCGGCCCCGTTGACTTATACACGGTTTTTTCGTATAATTATAGAAGTACAATAGGGCATTTTGTTTACGCTGTTCACGGCGGACTGCCCTGTCGAAACGTGAGGATATGCCATTGGTCACTGCGATCATCTTTTCCGGCGGGACCGGGTCGCGGATGAATTCGCGGGCGCTGCCGAAGCAGTTTCTCAATATGCACGGCAAGCCCATCATCATCCACACGCTCGAGAAGTTCGAGCGCCACGCCGAGGTCGACAACATCGTCGTCGCCTGTCTCGCGTCGTGGATCGACTACTTAAACGACCTCATCGAGCGCTACAACCTCAAAAAGGTCAGCGCCGTCGTGCCCGGCGGCGACTCGGCGCAGATGTCCGTGCACCACGCGCTGTGCGAGGCCGAACGCATCGCGGGCGGCGAGAGAACCATCGTCCTCATCCACGACGGCGTGCGCCCGCTCATCAACGACCGGCTCATCTCCGAGAACATCGCGAGCGTCCGGGCGCACGGCTCCGCGATCACGAGCGTGAAGGTCAAGGAGACCGTGCTCATCGTGGAGGACGGGAACGAGACCGCCATCGCCTCGGTGCCGAACCGGGCGAGCACGCGTCTGGCCCGCGCCCCGCAGAGCTTCTGGCTCGACGAGATCCTCGCCATGCAGCGCCGCGCCATCGCCGAGGGCGTCGGGGATTTCATCGACTCGTGCACGCTCATGCAGCACTACGGCCAGACGCTCTATCTCGTCGACGGCCCGCTCGAGAACATCAAGATCACGACGCCGGACGACTTCTACACCATGCGCGCCCTGCTGGACGCGAAGGAAAATTCACAGATATACGGGTTTGAGGAATGACAAAAAGCCAGACGCTTTCGGAGGATCTGGAGTCCGTCGCGCAGCGCGGCCTCCCGGTCGAAAAATACCGCGATCGAACCTTTCTCGTGACCGGCGCGACCGGCCTTGTCGGGTCGCTCGTCGTGAGAAATCTTCTCTATCTGAACCGCCGCTTCGCCCTCGGACTGCATGTGACCGCCGTCGTGCGGCGCATCGAAAAGGCTTACGCGGTCTACGAGGCCGAACGCGACGACCCGGCGCTGTCGTTTGTCGTGTGGGACGTCGCGGAGCCGCCGCCGGAATCGGTGGGGCCGGTCGATTTCGTCGTACACGCCGCGTCGGTCACGGCCTCCCGGGAGATGACCGAACGGCCCGTGGAGACCATCCGCACCGCCGTCGGCGGCACGGCGAACGTGCTGGCGCTCGCCCGTGACAGCGGCGCTCTGGGCGTCGTGTACCTCTCGTCGATGGAGGTGTACGGCACGATGCCGGACGCGGACGGGCCTGTCGCCGAGGATCGCCTCGGCTTCATCGACCTTTCGTCCCCGCGCAGCTCGTACCCCGAGGGCAAGCGCATGTGCGAGTGCCTGTGCACGGCCTGTGCGGCGGAGTATCATATGCGCATATCCGTCGTCCGCCTCGCCCAGACGTTCGGGGCCGGGGTGCTGCCCGGCGAGGGACGCGTGTTCGCCCAGTTTGCCCGCAGCGTCATCGACGGCAGGGATATCGTCCTGCGCACGGCGGGGCTTTCGGAGGGAAACTACGTCTACGCCGCCGACGCGGTCGCGGCGATCCTGCTGCTGCTCACCGAGGGCGAACCCGGCGCCGCCTACAACGCCGCGAACGAGGAAAGCCACATGCGCATCCGCGATATGGCCGCGCTCGTGGCCGACCGCGTCGCGGAGGGCCGCGTCCGCGTCGTATACGACATACCGGACGACCCCGCCTCCACCGGCTACGCGCCGGACGTGAAGCTGTTTCTGTCGTCCGCACGCCTGCGGAGCCTCGGCTGGACGCCGCGTGTCGGCCTCGAGGAAGCCTACCGCCGCATGATCGCCTATATGCGCGAGACAGAAGCGGCGTCATCAGGGAGCGGACCTTTTTCCTGAAAGAAAAAGGCACCGGAAAGAACTTTGACCTCGCTTCGAAAAGGTTGCGTTTCCAAGGCTTTGCGCCCGGTAATCAGGGATCGGTATTACCATCATGAAAAAAGCAGCCGTCGTCGGCCTCTATTCGATCAAAAACGCGGGGGACGTGATCCTCTGCCAGACGACCGCCCATCTCCTGCGGACGGTCTGCCCGGACACGGAGATCGTGCCCGTGGACGTAAACCCCGTGAACCTCAAATTCAAGGGCCGCTGGAGCCAGCTCAAAAAGCTGCGGGATACGTTCTTCCGCGGCCTGCAGAAGCTCGACCGCGACCTGTTCTCGTATGGCAACAGCAGCCGCTTCCGCTACGTGTGCGAGTACGCGATGTGGTATCTGCAGAACCACCGCCGGTTCGTCAGGCAGCTTCGGGGGGCGGACGCCGTCGTGTTCGCGGGCGGCGGGTTTCTGAAGTTCCGCACGCAGGGACTCAATTACCACGTCGAGCAGATCATCAAAATCGCGGAGAAATATAACATCCCGGTCATGATGAACGGCGTCGGCATCGAGGGCTACGACGAGCGGGATATCCGCTGCCAGCGTCTCAAACGCGCCATCAACCGCGACGTCGTGAAGGTCATCACGACCCGGGACGACATCCGCGTGCTGCAGGATCACTACATGGAAAACCCGAACATCGTCACGGCCCAGGTCGGAGACCCGGCGCTGTGGTCGCCCGAGTGCTACGCCGACCGGATCGCCGCGGCCGCGCCGCACGACGGCGGCGGGGACGAAAACGGCGGGCCGTTCATCGGCCTGAACGTCATACGCGGCAACGTCTACCGGGATTACGGCAACAGCCTCTCGGAGTATGAGCTTCTGAACTTCTACAAGCACCTCGTCCACGCGATCGAGGCGCGGGGCATGCGCTGGCGGCTCTTCTCGAACGGCATGAAGGCCGACAACGTCTTCGGCAGGAAGCTTTTGCGGGCGCTGGGCCGGACGGAGAAGGGGCTTCTCGTATCGCCCGCCACGCCGGCGGCGTTCATCGACCACCTGCGGGAATACGACTGCGTCGTCGGCGCGAGGCTGCACGCCTGCATCGTCGCCTACGCGATGGACGTGCCGGTCGTCGGCTTCATCTGGAACGACAAGACACGCTTTTTCGCCGCGTACACGGGCCGCAGCCCGTACTATTTCGACGAGAACCACCTCGACGTGGAGACGATCGCGGACGCGCTCACGGCGTCCATGGCGGAGCCGTACGACGATACCGTCCGCGAGGAGCTGAGGCAGAAAACCGTCCGGTATCTCGCGCCGTTCGCGCAGACGTACCTGTCGGACGGCCACGGACGGAGCAAGGAGACGACATGAGCAGCTTTTTGAGCAAAATCCTCGACCGGCTCGTCCGGCTCGGGCCGTTTTCCTGCCTCGTACTCGCGGTGAAGCGGCTTGCCGCCCTCGCCGTCCGCGCCGTCACCCTCGCGCTGCGGCTCGTGATGGCGCTTCTGAACGCGACGGTGTTCCGCTGGTGCCTGAGGGCCGCGAAAATCATCGACTACCCGTTCCGGGCGCTGATCAAGCG
>CAJOFW010000300.1:0-1260 GCA_905234005.1 uncultured Oscillospiraceae bacterium | reverse complement strand
CTCTCCGCGCCGGAGGACTACGACCTCGTATGGGTCGTGAAGGACGACGCCCCGGTCGGGGACTACCCCCTCGGGCTGCGGTTTGTGCGGTACGACACCCTCCCGTTTTACCGGGAGCTTGCCGGGGCGAGGGTCATCGTGGAGAACACGAACATCCTCGAGCGCCTGCAGGTGCGCAAAAAGCCCGGCCAGACCGTCATACAGACGTGGCACGGCTCCCTCGGCATCAAACGGCTCGACGGCGACGTCGTGCGCGGCCTGCGGTGGGATATCCTCGCCCGCCGGGCACGGGAGACCGTCGACTGTATGCTCTGCGACAGCGATTTCGACGTGGACGTCTTCCGGGGCGCGTACTGGAAGGACGCGCCGGAATACCTGATGACCGGCCACCCCCGCAACGACATCTTCTTCTGGCCGGAGGACAGAAAACGCGCCGTCGTCGACAAGGTCTATCGGACGCTCGGTATAGCGCCGGAGAAAAAGCTCTTCCTGTACGCGCCGACCCACTCCGACACCCTCGACGCGAGCTTCACCGCGCTGCCGTACGAGAAGCTGGCGAGGGCGCTGCACGACCGCTTCGGCGGCGAGTGGCAGATCGTCGTCCGCGTCCACAACCGCCTCAAGAAGCAGAGCCGTGCGTGGTTCCGCACGCTGCCCGACTGCGTGTCCGACGCGACGATGTACGACGATATGCAGGACATCCTCGTCGCGGCGGAGGCGGGACTGACCGACTACTCGAGCTGGATATTCGACTTCATGCTGACATATAAGCCGGCGTTTGTCATCACGCTGCACTACGACGTGTTCGCGGCGAACCGGGGCTTCTACTACCCGCTCGAATCGACGCCGTTCCCGATCGCGCCGGACGTCAAAACGCTCCTGCACAACATCCGCGCCTTCGACGACGCGGCCTACCGCCCCGCCGTCGCCGCCTTCCTCGCCTCGAAGGGCTGCATGGAGGACGGCCAGGCCAGCGCCCGCACCGCCGAAAAAATCCGCGCCCTCACCCACCCCGCCCCATAGCCGAAAATCCGCTCCGCGAATTTTCGGCCTTCGCCCCGCGAAGGCCGAAAAGAGCCAGAAAGGAAAAAAGGACAAGGAGGCGAATTTGGAGCTTTCGCAAAGCGAAAGCCCCAAAGAGCCAGAAAAGGAAAAAGGAAGGGCGAATTTGATGCTTTCGCAAAGCGAAAGCATCAAAGAGCCAGAAAAAGAAAAAGGACGGCGAATTTGGGGGTTTACGCAAAGCGTAAACCCCCAAAG